>NZ_CP087190.1:600000-887500 GCF_024749165.1 Pseudomonas sp. B21-023
GACCGCGATGACGACCGTATCTACCGCCTGGACCAGGATGAGGCGACCTGGCAGGCCCTGCCGCAGACTTTCACCCCGCCCCCCGCGCCCGATACCGGCCTGCCCTGGGGGCTCAAGTCGCGCAACTGGGCGGCGTCCTACATCCGCGGCGGCGAGCTGGATTTCGAGGGCATCACCTGCGATCAGGCCGGCAACCTCTACATCGTCAGCGAGGCCCACGCCGCCGTGCTGCAGTTGCCCGTGGACGGTGAGCCGGACTGGCTGAAAATCGACCAGGCCATGGTGCGCCAAGCGCGGGCCAGCGGCATGTTGCTGCATTTCAACGCACTGTTCGAGGGGCTGGCGATCAACCCGGCGGGCGATCGCCTGTGGCTGGCCGCCGAGCGCGAGCGCCGTGGCCTGCTCGCGGTGCAGCGCCAGCAATCGGTGTGGACCTGCGGGCGCGGCTGCGTACTGCTCAGCGAGGCGGGTGTCGAGATGCAGCCGCCGCAATTCCCAGAGGCACGCCCGGTATCACGTGACTTTGCCGACCTGGCCTGGTTCGAAGGCAAGCTGTTCACCCTCGAGCGCAATGCCTACCGCATTTGCCGACGGGATGCCGACACGGGCGCCGTGGAGCGCTGCTGGTCGTTCGCCGCCGAGGCCCTGATGGAGTCGCGGCGCTACTCGCAGCCTTACGGCCTGGCTGAGGCGCTGGTGATCGACAAGGGCGGTGCCTGGATCGGCGTGGACAACAATGACCGCCCGCGGGTGGATGGTGAAACACGGCCGATCGTCTGGCGCTTCGATGCCCCGCAAGGCGGCTGGAGCGCCAAGCCATGAGCCAGCCACCGGGCAAGCGTGCGGGCAGGATATTGATGATTGTCGCCTGGGCGGCGGCGATGTTCCTCGCCACGCGTTTTTTCGGCCAGTGGGAAGAACGTCAGCAGAACCCCAACCGCGTGGTGCAGAGCGAGCAGGGCGATGGCTTCGTCGAGGTGCGCCTGCTGAGTAACGGCCAGGGCCATTTCGTCGCCGATGGCGCGATCAATGGGCGACCGGTGCATTTCATGCTCGACACCGGCGCCACCGACGTGGCGATCCCCGAGGCACTGGCCCGCGATCTGGACCTGGCGCGTGGCGCCGCGGTGCAGTTGAGCACCGCCAATGGCCGTACCCAAGGCTACCGCACGCGGCTCGACAGCCTGCAACTGGGCGATATCCACCTGCGCGACGTACGCGCGCTGGTGGTGCCCGGCCTGGATGGCCAGGGTGTGCTGCTGGGCATGAGTGCCCTGAAACAACTTGAATTTACCCAGCGCGGCGGCACCATGCTGCTGCGCCAGAACCTGAAATGACGAGGCCCGCATGAGCGACTCACTCGAACTCAGTCTCGACGGCGTCGAACGCCGTTCCCTGGCTGACTTCACCGAACAGGCCTACCTCAACTACTCCATGTACGTGATCATGGACCGCGCCCTGCCGCACATCGGCGACGGCCTCAAGCCGGTCCAGCGACGCATCGTCTATGCCATGAGCGAGTTGGGGCTCGATGCCGACTCCAAGCACAAGAAATCGGCGCGTACCGTCGGTGACGTGCTCGGCAAGTTCCACCCCCACGGCGACTCGGCGTGCTACGAGGCCATGGTGCTGATGGCCCAGCCGTTCAGCTACCGCTACACCCTGGTCGACGGCCAGGGCAACTGGGGGGCGCCGGACGATCCGAAGTCGTTCGCCGCCATGCGTTACACCGAGGCGCGCCTGTCGCGCTACTCCGAGGTGCTGCTCACCGAATTGGGCCAGGGCACCGTCGACTGGGTACCGAACTTCGACGGCACCTTGCAGGAGCCGGCCGTGCTGCCCGCGCGTCTGCCGAACATCCTGCTCAACGGCACCACCGGCATCGCCGTGGGCATGGCCACCGACGTGCCGCCGCACAACCTGCGCGAAGTGGCCAGCGCCTGCGTGCGACTGCTCGACGAGCCCAAGGCCACCATCGAGCAGCTCTGCGAGCATATCCAGGGGCCGGACTATCCGACCGAAGCCGAGATCGTCACCCCGCGCGCCGACATCCAGAAGATCTACGAGAGCGGCAAGGGCTCGATCCGCATGCGTGCGGTGTATCGCATCGAGGACGGCGACATCGTCGTCACCGCGCTGCCGCACCAGGTCTCCGGCGCCAAGGTGCTCGAGCAGATCGCCGCGCAGATGCAGGCCAAGAAGCTGCCGATGGTCGCCGACCTGCGCGACGAGTCGGACCACGAGAACCCTTGCCGCATTGTCATCATCCCGCGCTCGAACCGCGTGGATGCCGCCGAGCTGATGCAGCACCTGTTCGCCACCACCGACCTGGAGAGCACCTACCGGGTCAACGTCAACATCATCGGCCTCGACGGCCGTCCGCAGTTGAAGAACCTGCGGGCGCTGCTGCTGGAGTGGCTGGAGTACCGCATCGGTACCGTGCGGCGTCGCCTACAGCATCGCCTGGACAAGGTCGAGAAGCGCTTGCACCTGTTGGAAGGCTTGCTCACCGCGTTCCTCAACCTGGATGAAGTGATCCACATCATCCGCACCGAAGAGCATCCCAAGCAGGCCCTGATCGCCCGCTTCGACCTGACCGAGATCCAGGCCGACTACATCCTCGAGACCCGCCTGCGTCAACTGGCGCGTCTGGAAGAGATGAAGATCCGCGGCGAGCAGGACGAGCTGCTCAAGGAACAGAAGCAACTGCAAGCGCTGCTGGGCAGCGACACCAAGCTGCGCAAGCTGGTGCGCAGCGAGCTGATCAAGGACGCCGAGACCTACGGCGACGACCGCTGCTCGCCGATCGTCGAGCGGGCCGAGGCCAAGGCCCTGTCGGAAAACGAACTGATGCCGACCGAGCCGGTCACCGTGGTGCTTTCGGAGAAGGGCTGGGTGCGTTGTGCCAAGGGCCACGATATCGATGCCACGGGCCTTTCGTACAAGGCTGGCGACGGCTTCAAGGCCGCCGCCGCTGGACGTTCCAATCAGTTCGCCGTGCTCATCGACTCCACCGGTCGCAGCTACTCGCTGGCCGCCCACAGTCTGCCGTCGGCCCGTGGCCAGGGCGAGCCGTTGACCGGCCGCCTGACCCCGCCACCGGGCGCCACCTTCGAATGCGTGCTGCTGCCGGAAGACGATGCCTTGTACGTCGTGGCCTCCGACGCCGGTTACGGCTTCGTGGTCAAGGGCGAGGATCTGCAGGCCAAGAACAAGGCCGGCAAGGGCCTGCTCAGCCTGCCCAACGGCGCCAAGGTGATGACCCCGCGCCCGGTGACCGATCGTGAGCAGGACTGGCTCGCCGCGGTGACCACCGAGGGCCGTCTGCTGGTGTTCAAGGTGGCCGACCTGCCGCAGCTGGGTAAAGGCAAGGGCAACAAGATCATCGGCGTGCCGGGTGACCGGGTGGCCAGCCGCGAGGAATACGTGACCGATCTTGCGGTGATCAGCGAGGGCTCCACCCTTGTATTGCAAGCTGGCAAGCGTACCCTTTCGCTCAAGCCCGATGATCTCGAGCACTACAAAGGCGAGCGGGGGCGCCGTGGTAGCAAATTGCCACGTGGTTTCCAGCGCGTCGACGGGCTGCTGGTAGAAACCCCCGCGTGAATGGATGGGCTGTCTGTTGCGGCGTTTTCAACGCCGCTTCGGGCGGAAATGCTGGAGTCGGGCGGCTATTTCGCGGATGATAGTGCCCTCGTTGGCGCCGGCGTGGCCGAGTGCCCGGATGAATCTACATGAGTATCACTGCGGTCAGTCTGGTGACGACCGCCTGGATGGGATGAATGAAATTTCTGCGCCTTCCATTTGCGCTGCTGATGACTGGCCTGTTGGGCCTGAGCGGGTGCAGCATGCACCAGCCGGTTGCCCTGTACCAGCTCGACAGCGGTGATCCCGGCCAGCCGACCCAGGCTGCGGGCATGGCGGTGGTGCTTGGCCCGGTATCGGTGGCCGACTACCTGCAACGCGAAACCTTTTTGCAGCGTCAGACCGATGGTAGCCTGACCGCGGCGACCGACGGTCGCTGGGCTGGCAGCCTTTCGTCGGATATCGACCAGTTGCTGGTACGCCAGCTGGCCTGGCGCCTGGACAGCCAACGCGTGGTGCTGGCGCCGGCAAGTGCCGGCTTCACGCCGGACGTGCAGGTGTTGCTGTCAATCACCCGCCTGGACTCGGGCAAGAACCAGCCGGCGATCCTCGATGCGCAGTGGCGCGTGCTGGATCGCCGTGGCCAGGTGCGTGACAACCGTATCGTCCACCTCGAGCAACCCCATGCGGGTAGCGAGTCGGCGCAGGTGCAAGCCCAGGGGCAGCTGCTGCAGAAGCTGGTCGAACAGCTGAGCACCACGGTCAAGCCACTGGCCAACCAGCCGGCCATCGCCGAGGAAGCGCCACGCAAGCCGGCCGCGCCGGTGCAGGTGAAGAAAGAGCCGGAGAAACCGAAGATTCCGATGGCTTCACCGATTCGTACCGATATGGAAGTGTTCCGCTTCTGATATGACAGGCATGAAAAAGCCCGCAGCGATGCGGGCTTTTTTGTGGCCTTCGAGAATGCTGGGGGCGCTTTGCGCCCCTTTCGCCGCGGTTCGTCGCTATGACAAGCCGACTCCCACAAAGAGCAGACCATGTACCTGTGGGAGCCGGCTTGCCGGCGAAAGGGCTGCGCCGCAGCCCCAGGCGTGTTTCAGGTCAGGCGCGGCGCTCGTGCATCCGCGCCAGTTGGCGCTCCAGCATGGACGGGTAAGGCTCCATCAGGCGCTCGACACAGCACGCGCCCTCCGGACTGGCGATCGGGCGGATGCGCGCGCGCTGGCGCACCAGGGTGTCATCGCTGATGCGGCGCTCGACCAGCAACAGGTTGCGGCTGTGCTGCGACAGGGCCAGGGCGTCTTGGGCCTGTTCGGTCATCAGCAAGTCGACCTGATCCATGCCTTGCAGGTCGTCGGCCAGCACCAGGCCCAGCTGCAGTTGCAAGGTGATACCGCTGTCGGCCACCTCGATCTGCAGGGCGTGGCCCAGGGCGCGCAGCAGCTCGCCACAGCAGATGGCATTGGTCAGGTAGTCCTCGCCGCTGTCACGGCTGTGGAACAGCAGCAGGGTGCTGCCATCGTTCAGGGTGTGGACTTCTCCTTCGTACAGAGACGCGGCTTGGTCCAGGCAGTCGCGGTAGCGTTCCAGCAATTCGGTCAGGCGGGTGCGCGGCAGGCGGCGCAGTTGCTCCTGGGAGCCCAGTTGCACGGCCAGCACGGCACTGTGCTGCGGTTCGTCGGACTCGACGATAACGGGTTTGGCCGCGGCGCTTTGCTCATCCAGCAGATCGGCGAAGGCGTCATCGTCATCGTCGTGCTCGGGTGCCTGTGCCGCGACTTTCGTGCGTGGCGCGGCCTTGGGGGCGGGCACCTCATCGAAATCGTCTTCCTCGTCCTCTTCTTCCGGCTCCGGTGGCGGCGGCGGGGCAAGGCGGGCGTGCAGCTGGCGGGCCAGGTCACCGATCTCGTCCTGGCGGTCGATGCCCGGCGTGTAGGGGTGCGGATCACGCAACCAGACGCGCAGTTGCAGCAGTGGGGTGGAGATGAAACGGCCCAGACGCAGGCTGAGGGTCAGTGCCAGGGCCAACAGGATCGCGGCAAGGATGCCCATGCTCTGCAGGCTGATCAGCATCGGTTGCTGGAACTGGCTCATGTCCAGGCTGATGCGCAACTGGCCGGCGGTCACGTCCTGGAAGGTGATCTTGGTCTGGTAGACCCCTTCGGTTTCGCCCAGCAAACTATTGCGTGGGCGCTGGCCGGCCTCGGCGAGGATGCGGTTGTCCACGCTGTAGATGGCGGCATGGGCCACCAGCGGGTTCTTCACCAGGTTGCCGAGCAGCACGTTGAGGCTGAGGATGTCGTTGGACACCAGCAGCTCGGTGGCCGATGTGGCCGTTTGCGTGGTCAGGCTCTGGCCAACGGCATCGGCCTGCTCGTGCATGGCCTGCTTGAACTGCAAACCCATCACGCAGGCATAGATCACCAGGGCCAGGGCCACCAGGAAGATGTTATGGCTGGCAATGCGCAGGGCCAGGGGGATTCGGCGCTGGCTGAGGGCTCGGTAGATCATCAGGAAGAAGTTATCGGGTTTTACGGGCGTGGGCCGGTTCACAGAGCGCGGCTCTTCATGGCGAGAAAGTTGCTGGGCAGTATAGCGATACGTGTTTTGTCGGCAAAGTAGCGTTGGCGCCCGATGGTCATGGAAAATCGGTAGAATGCGCATTTTTCATCGAGTTGGAGCCCGGTCTTGCGCGAAATCGTCCTGATCAACATCACTGGTGAAGACCGTCCAGGTCTTACCGCGGCCATCACCGGCGTCCTGCTCCAGGGCGGTGTGAACATTCTCGACATCGGTCTTGCGGTCATGCACGGCACGCTGTCGTTCGGCATCCTGGTCGACATTCCCGACAATGAGGTGGCCACCGCGCTGCTGCAGAGCGTACAGGCCAAGGCCCATGAGCTGAACCTGCAGGCGCGCTACACGCCGATCTCCGAGGCCGACTACCAGCACTGGGCCGACAGCCAGGGCGAGGCCCGCCACATCGTCACCCTGCTCAGCCGCCGGGTCACTCCCCAGCAGTTGCAGCGGGTCAGCGCCATCATCAGCCAGTACGGCCTGACCATCGAGCGCATCGAGCGCCTGTCGGCCCGCGTGGCGCTGGATGTCCAGACCGAGAAGGGCAAATCCGCGCTGGAAATCTCCGTGCGTGGCGAAGCCAGCGATGCCCAGGCCTTGCGCGCCGACTTCTTCGCCCTGTCCGAAGAGCTGAACATCGACATCGCCTTCCAGCGCGACGACCTGTTCCGCCGCAACCGGCGCCTGGCGGTGTTCGACATGGATTCGACGCTGATCGAGGCCGAAGTCATCGACGAGCTGGCCAAGGCTGCCGGTGTCGGTGAGCAGGTGGCGGCGATCACCGAGCGCGCGATGCGTGGCGAGCTGGATTTCCGGGCCAGCTTCAAAGAGCGCATGGCGCTGCTCAAGGGCCTGGACGTGGGCGTACTGGACCAGATTGGCGCCTCGCTGCGCCTGACCGAGGGCGCCGAGCACCTGTTCGCCGAGCTCAAGCGCCTGGGCTACAAGACTGCGATCCTTTCCGGCGGCTTCTCCTACTTCGCCAAGCAGGTGCAGGCGCGCCTTGGTATCGACTACGTATTCGCCAACGAGCTTGAAGTGGTGGATGGCAAGGTCACCGGAGTGGCCGTCGAGCCGATCGTCGATGCCCAGCGCAAGGCCGATCTCTTGCAGCAACTGGCCAGTGAAGAGGGCCTGCAGCTCGAGCAGACCATTGCCGTCGGCGATGGCGCCAACGACCTGCCGATGCTGTCCCTGGCCGGCCTGGGTGTGGCGTTCCGCGCCAAGCCGCTGGTGCGTCAGTCGGCCAAGCAGGCGATCTCGACCCTGGGTCTGGATGGTGTGCTGTACCTGCTCGGCGTACGCGATCGCGAAGCACGCGGTTGATCTTGAGCCCTGGGGCTGCGCTGCAGCCCTTTCGCCGGAAAGCCGGCTCCCACAGAGGTTTGCGTAGTTACTGTGGGAGCCGGCTTGCCGGCGATGGACCGCGTAGCGGTCCCAATGAAAAAGGCCCTGCTGAGCAGGGCCTTTCTTGTTGCAGCAGTCAATCAGGCCTGGGCCGGCTGCGCCAGTAGCTCACCCATGCGCACGGCGGAGCCGGCACCGAGGCTCTCGGCCCACTTCACCTGCTCAGGCCCAAACAGCACGATGGCGGTGGAGCCCAGCTTGAAGCGGCCCAGTTCGGCGCCTTTCTCCAGATGGATCGGCGCACGGCTGGCGTCGTCATAGCGGAAGGTCTTCAGCTCGCGCTTCGGCGGCGTGACCAGGCCGGCCCAGACAGTCTCGATCGAGGCGACGATCATCGCGCCGACCAGCACCACGGCCATCGGGCCGCGCTCGGTGTCGAACAGGCAGACCACGCGCTCGTTACGTGCGAACAGCTCCGGTACGTTCTCCGCGGTGGTCTGGTTGACCGAGAACAGCCGGCCCGGCACATAGACCATTTCGCGCAGGGTGCCGGCCAGCGGCATGTGCACGCGGTGGTAGTCCTTGGGCGAAAGGTAGATGGTGGCGAACTCGCCGCCCATGAACGGCGCGGCCAGGGCCGGGTCGCCGCCGAGCAGCTCCAGGGCGCTGTAGCCGTGGCCCTTGGCCTGGAAGATGCGGCCGTGCTCGATCGGGCCGAGCTGGCTGACCGCGCCGTCGGCCGGGCAGAGGATCGCGCCGGGGGTCTCGTCCAGCGGACGGGCGCCGGGCTTGAGGGCGCGAGTGAAGAAGGCGTTGAAGTGCTCGTAGGCGCTGAGGTCTTCGACCAGTGCCTCGGACATGTTCACCTGGTAGCGCTTGGCGAACCAGGCGGTGAAGGCGTTCTTGAACCAGCGTGCGCGGCACTCGGCGACGCAGCCGGCCAGCCGCGACAGCAGGTGGTGCGGCAGCAGGTACTGGCTGATGATGAACAAGCGGGATTTCATTGAGCGTCCTTAAACTTCGACGGGCGTGTCGGGGTGGTTGCCCCATTCGCCCCAGGAACCGGCATAGCCCTTCACCCGTGGATAGCCGAGGGCCTTGGCCACGAGGTAGGTGAAGCCGGAGCGGTGGTGGGTCTGGCAATGGGTGATCACTTCCTTGTCGGGGGTGATGCCCAGGTTTTGCAGGACTTCGGCGATATCCTCGCGGATGCGCAGGTGGTCGTTGAGGTCCATGCCGGCGGTCCACTCGAAGTTGATCGCGCCGGGAATATGCCCGCCTTTGGCAGCCAGCACTTTCTCGCCGCTATATTCCAGTGGCCCGCGCGCGTCCCAGATGACCAGGTCGGCGGCGCCCAGGCGGCTTTGCAGGTATTCGCGGGTGGCGGTGGGCTCCGGGTGCAGGCGCAGGTTCACCGCGCCGCCCATGCTGGCGGGCACCTCGGTGGACAGTTTGTCCGCCGGCCAGGCCTGTATGCCGCCGTTCAGGTAGTGATAGCGCTGGTGGCCAATCACGTCGAGCAGCCAAATGAAACGGCCGGCCCAGCCGCCGCCTTCGTCGTCGTAGACCACATAGACCGCATCGTCGCGATGACCGAGTTCGGCGAACAGCTTTTCCAGGTCGGCGCGTGCCGGCAGCAGGCCGGGTGCAGGCGGCTGTCCCAGCTGGGTGCGCTTGGGATCGACGAAGCGCGCCCCGGGGATGTGGCCGCTGCCATAGCGGTTGGCGCTGGTCAGGTCGACCAGGATCAGTTGCGGCGATTCCAGGCGCGGCAGCAGGTCCTCGGCTTCGATCACCAGGGGCAAGCCGGAAAAGTCAGTCATCCACGGTCTCCAGGGTGCAAAGGGGGCGATTGTAGCGCAAGGCAATCATGAATGGCGGTTGCCGAAGAGGGCCAGGGCGCGCTCGATGCATTGTACGGTTTTACCGAATGCCTGCACGCTGACATCGGCCAGCGGTTTGCCGTCCTGGTCCGCCACCGCCAGCATCAGCACCTGGTCGCCGACCGCCAGCGAGCGCAGCAGCAGGTGTTCGCTGCGGAAGAATGCGCGCAGTGGCGCCGGCAGCAGTGCGGTGAACTGGGCGTGATTTTCGGGCGTCAGGCGCAATTGCCCGGCCTTGCTCATCAGTTTCTGCAGGAGTTTGTTCTGCGCGATCGGCAACGCAATGACGCCGGCTTCCTTGGGCAGACCCGCAGTCTGCTGCACCCGCAGGTAGTCGGTAGCCTTGTCCAGGCTCAGCAGCATCAGACGCTGCATGCCGCACGCCAGCAGCGCTTCGCGGGCCTGGGTGGCCAGGTGTACGGTATTGCTGAACGGGCTCGGCTGGGCGAGCAACTCCTGGCACAACCTGCGCCAGCGACCAAGGTCCTCGGTGCTGGGCGGTGGCGGCGTGAGCATGTCCGGGTGTGGACGGCGCTGGTGCCAAGGCCAGATCAGCGCCTCGGCCGGGTGGAACAGGGCATGCCGGGCGTGATGGCGGGCACTGGCCGCGGCCTGCTGGTGAACCTGCTGCTGGACATCGTCCAGCGTGGTCTGCAGATAGAGGGCGGTAAGCAGCTGCCAGCGCAGCAAATGCGGATTGTCCCAGCCGACCTGGGCGGCCAGGGCAAGGCCGTTGGCCAGCAGCACGGTATTCGGGGGCTGGTTGAACCAGCGGCGCAGGGCCGGCTCTTCGTCCAGGCGCTGCTGCTGGACAAGCGGGTCCTGCTCGCGGGCGATGTTCAGCACCTGCGCCAGCTGTTCGCGCTCGTCCATCAGCAGGCGGTAACCCTGGGTCACCCACTCGGGCAGGCGCCAGTGCTCGGCCATGGCCTGGCACAGTTGCATGATGCGCACGCCGAACAGTTGCTGTTCGACTTCAGCGGCTTCCTCGCCCTTGTGGATAACTCGCAGCTCCCAGGTATCCAGCAGCTTGGGATAGACCAGGGCCAGCGGCCACAGGGGCGAGAGGAACAGCAGGCTGCCCCAGTGGATTTCCTGCCACAGGCGCGCCAGGCGGCTGGCGAACAGGCCGTTGGCTTGCTGGGTGGCATGCTGGCTGATCAGCAGGAACTGGCGCAGCACCGGCGGGATCTCGTCGGCCGGCAGCGATGGCAGGCGTGCCAGCAGTTGGCTGACGCGGGCCAGGCCAAGGCGGTTCAGGGCTATTTCCAGGCTCTCGGCCGGTTCGGCCTGGCTGGCGTTGGCCGGGTGGTTGGCCTCGCGCAACACGCAGAGCACCAGCGCGGGGCTATCCTGCATCAGTTCGGCGATATCGCGCAGGGAGCGACGGCTGTCGTTGATAGCCTGCAGCACCCGATCATGGCTCTCTTTCGGCACCGGTACGCGGACCCCGTCGAGCAGCTTGATCCAGGCCTCTAGACTCGACGGAGCCTGACTTGGCACCTTGGTTTCAATTGGCATATTGACATCAGTCCGAACTGGCTTTTCGCAATGAGTGGCTATAGTCTGGCGCAGTTCTGCCGATAAGTAGAAGAAGAGTTTTCAAGCTTCCGTTCCCTATCCTGACCACGACAGCAAGTGCTTCCAACTTATGGCTAAAATTATCGGCATCATCGTCGTATTCGCGAGCGTGCTCGGCGGCTACGTGCTTTCCCACGGCAAGATCGCGGCACTGATCCAGCCGTTCGAAGTGCTGATCATCGGCGGCGCGGCCTTTGGTGCGTTCCTCCAGGCCAACCCTGGTTACATGACCATGCATGTGATCAAGAAGTCGCTGAAGATGTTCGGCACCCGTTTTACCCACACCTTCTACCTGGAAGTGTTGGGCCTGGTGTACGAGATCCTCAACAAGAGCCGTCGTGAAGGCATGATGGCGATCGAAGGCGACATCGAGGACGCCGCGGCCAGCCCGATCTTCGCCAAGTACCCGGCGGTGCTGGGTGATGAGCGCATGACCGCGTTCATCTGCGATTACCTGCGGATCATGTCCACCGGCAACATGGCGCCCCACGAGCTCGAAGGCCTGTTCGACATGGAGCTGCTGAGCATGAAGGAAGAGCTCGAGCACCCGTCCCACGCAGTGACCGGGATCGCCGACGGCATGCCCGGCTTCGGTATCGTCGCGGCGGTACTGGGTATCGTGGTGACCATGGCCTCGCTGGGTGACGGTGACCAGAAGTCCATCGGCCTGCACGTCGGTGCGGCGTTGGTCGGTACCTTCTTCGGTATTCTTGCTGCCTACGGCTTCTTCGGCCCGTTGGCCAATGCCCTGCGCCATGATGCCAAGGAAGAGTTGAACGTCTACGAGGCGATCAAGGCCTCGCTGGTGGCCTCGGCTTCCGGCATGCCGCCGTCGCTGGCGGTCGAGTTCGGTCGCAAGGTGCTGTACCCGGCGCACCGCCCGAGCTTCGCCGAGCTGGAACAAGCAGTACGCGGTCGCTAAGCCATGGAGAACAATCAGCCCATCATCGTCAAGCGCGTCAAGCGCTTTGGCGACGGCCATCACGGCGGCGCCTGGAAAATCGCCTTCGCCGACTTCGCCACGGCGATGATGGCGTTCTTCCTGGTGCTGTGGTTGCTGTCGACCGCCACGCCTGAGCAGAAGATCGCAATCGCCGGTTACTTCAAGGACCCGATCGGTTTCTCCGAAAGCGGTACGCCCTACATCATCGATCTGGGTGGCTCGCCAGAACTGGCACCGGAAAAGACCATCAACCCGGAAGTGAAGTCCGAGCCGACGCCGGATACCAGCCTGCAACTGGACAAGGATCAGGTCGAGACCATGGCCGAGCAGGTCGAGCGTGAGCGCCTCGAGCTGCTGCTGCAGGAGCTGCAGAACAAGGTCGAGGAAAACCCGCAGCTGCAGAAGTTCAAGGACCAGATCCTGTTCGAGATCACCCAGGACGGCCTGCGCATCCAGATCATGGATGCCGAGAACCGGCCGATGTTCGACCTGGGCAGCGCACGCCTGCAGCCGTACTTCGAAGACATCCTGCTGGCCATGGCCGACACCATCAAGGCGGTGCCGAACAAGATCAGCATCAGTGGCCATACCGATGCCAAGCCGTACTCCGGTACTGGCGATTTCGGTAACTGGGAGCTGTCGGCCAACCGCGCAAATGCGGCGCGTCGTGCATTGGTCGCTGGAGGCTATCCGGATGAGCAGGTGGCCCGCGTGGTCGGTTATGCTTCGTCGTCGCTGTTCGACCGTGCCAACCCGTTCAACCCGGTCAACCGCCGTATCGACATCATCGTCCTCACCAAGAAGGCGCAGCGCGATATCGAGGGTGAACAGGGCAAGCCGGAGGCTGCGCCGCCTGCCGCTGACACACCGCCTGCGAGCGCAGCGCCAGGTGCGGCCGCGACACCGGGCGATACGCCGATGCAGCCGCGTGAGCTGCGCCAGAAGCTGAACATCTTCGAAGATGGCGTATTGAAGATGGACGAGGCCAAAGACCAGTAAGTAACAGGGGCCGCTTTGCGGCCCCGATGCATTCAGAACCCCCGCCTGATCTTGGCCTTGAGATCGGCATGGAAGAAATCCGCATTGTCCCTGTCCGACACTGCGCCGCCCCCGGCCGGCGAAGCCATGGCCCGGCCAAAGGTCTGTTCGTCATGATAGGCGCGCACGAACAGGTCGATATGCTCTCGTTCCCGCATTACTGGCCACTTGCCCAAGCGCTGCGGCAGGTCAGTCGAGCCAGCATGGTAGAAAGTCACCCGCCGATGCGCCATGGCCGCAGCGCCCAGTAGCCAGGCCGTCCACCAGCCTTCGGCATGGGCCTCGCAGAGCACTCCGATCCAGTGAGTGGCATCGGCCATGTGTTGGCAAAAGCTGCCATGCAGGTCGTCGTGGGTCTGCCCTTCACTGTCGAAGGGGACGAGTTGGGTGGGAATGCCTTCTAGTAGCAGCCACTCGTTCAGGATGAAGGCATCGAGCCGTTCGTTCTGGTGGTAACTGATGAATACCGGCATCTGTGCTGCCCTCCCTGATCAATACCGATGACAAGGCCATGACCATCAGGGAAAGCAGCTGGAGGGACAATAGGCGACTGCAATACCGGAGCGGTCCTACCTACTCCGGTAAAATTTCCTACGATGCTGGCGTGTTTGCCGCCACCTCAATAGGTGTCTTCCGGCAAGCTGGCGATGATCGAACGGTAGCTGTTCATTCGTTGTTGAGTAACGCTGCCGTCCTCCAGGGCCTTGAGCAGCGCACAGCCAGGTTCGCGGTCATGCTTGCAGTCGCGGAAGCGGCAGTTGCCGATCAGTTCGCGGAATTCGATGAAGCCATCTTCGACATCAGCACGGCTGACATGGCCCAGACCGAATTCGCGGATGCCCGGCGAGTCGATCAGGTCGCCGCCATTGGGGAAGTGATAGAGGCGCGCGGTGGTGGTGGTGTGAGTGCCCTGGCCGGACCATTCCGACAGGTCGCCGACACGGGTGCCTGCATCAGGCAGCAGGCTGTTGACCAGCGAGGACTTGCCCACGCCCGACTGGCCGACGAACACGCTGATATGGCCGTCTAGTGTCTGCTGCAGGCGCTGCATGCCATCGCCCTGGTGCGCGGAAACCTCCAGCAGCGGGTAACCCAGGCCGCGGTAGACCTCGAGCATGGCGTTGAGAGTCGGGGCGTTCTCGTCGTTGATCAGATCGGCCTTGTTCAGCAGCAGCAGCGGGCGGATGCCGGCATGCTCGGCGGCGACCAGGTAACGGTCGATCAGGTTGGGATGCGGTTCGGGCGCAGGGGCGAAGACAATGACGATCAGGTCGACGTTGGCCGCCACCGGCTTGAGCTGGCCATGGTTGTTCGGCCGGCACAGCTCGGTGCTGCGCGGCATTTGCGCGACGATCACGCCGATGCCCTGATTGCCGGCGCGCCAGACCACACGGTCGCCGGTCACCAGCGCCGGCAGGTTGGCCCGCAGGTGGCAGCGGAACACCTGGCCCGCAACCTCGCCGTCCTGGGCCTCGACCTCGACCTGCACGCCGAAGTGGGCAATCACCAGGCCCAGTTGCTCTGGCCCCAGGTCGCCGCCTTCCAGTTCCTGCAGCACGTGCTGCTCGCGTTTGGCGGCGCGGGCGGCGCGCTCACCCTGGATCTTTTCGATGCGCCAGTTCTGGCGGCGGTTGAGCTGGCGTTTGGCCATGAAGGTTCCGAGTAGGCGAGGCAGAAAGAAAACGGCGGGCAGTTTAGCACGGCACGCCCACGAGCTGCCCCGCTAGGCTAATATGACGGGCTATTCGAGGAGCCTTTTCATGCAGAACCCACAGAATCTGATCTGGATCGATCTGGAGATGACCGGCCTGGACCCGGACAACGACGTCATCATCGAGATGGCTACCATCGTCACCGACAGCGAGCTCAATACCCTGGCCGAGGGGCCGGTGATCGCCATTCACCACAGTGATGAGGTGTTGGCGCGGATGGACGAGTGGAACACCCGCACCCATGGCAACTCAGGACTCACTCAGCGCGTACGCGAGAGCAAGGTGAGCATGGCCGAGGCCGAGGCGCAGACCATCGCCTTCCTCGAGCAGTGGGTGCCGAAGGGCAAGTCGCCGATCTGTGGCAACAGCATCTGCCAGGACCGCCGCTTCCTCTATCGGCACATGCGCGAGCTGGAAAACTACTTCCACTATCGCAACCTTGATGTGTCCACGCTCAAGGAACTGGCTGCGCGCTGGGCGCCGGAGGTGCGTGACAGCTTCAAGAAGGGCAGCACCCACCTGGCGCTGGATGACATCCGCGAGTCGATCGGTGAGCTGCGCCACTATCGCGAGCACTTCATCAAGGTCTGACCTTGCCGTGCGCCGACGATCATCGGCGCGCCCCTTTTGGTGCCCCGCGTGACTGGGTAGACTGCGCGCCTTTCCCGCACGGACCTGCACCATGTTGCTGATGCTCTATCTCATCGCCATCACCGCCGAAGCCATGACCGGCGCCCTGTCCGCTGGCCGCCGTGGCATGGACTGGTTCGGCGTGGTGCTGATCGCCTGCGTTACCGCGCTGGGTGGTGGTTCGGTGCGTGATGTACTGCTTGGGCACTACCCGCTCACCTGGGTCAAGCACCCGGAATACCTGGTGCTGACCAGCTTTGCGGCTTTGCTGACGATCTTCATCGCGCCATTGATGCGCCACCTGCGGTCGCTGTTCCTGGTGCTCGACGCCCTGGGGCTCGTGGCGTTCACCCTGATTGGCTGCATGACCGCGCTGGAGATGGGGCAGGGGTTCTTGGTCGCTTCTATCAGCGGCGTGATTACCGGCGTGTTTGGCGGCATTCTGCGGGATATCTTCTGTAACGATATTCCGTTGGTGTTTCGGCGTGAGCTGTATGCCAGTGTTTCGTTCGCGGCGGCTTGGTTCTATCTTGGGTGCGTTTACTTCAAGGTGCCGGCGGAGCAGGCCATGCTGCTGACACTGTTTGGTGGTTTTCTGGTGCGGTTGTTGGCGATTCGGTTTCATTGGGAGATGCCGAAGTTTCATTACAATGATCAGCAATAGCGGCTTTTTGCGGCGCAGCCACTATATTCAGAATTGTTCTGGCAGGGCTGTGCTGTAGTCATATAACCATTGTTCAGAAAAGTTGCTTGCTCTTGCTCTTGCTCTTGCTCTTGCTCTTGCTCTTGCTCTTGCTCTTGCTCTTGCTCTTGCTCTTGCTCTTGCTCTTGCTCTGCTTTTGCTTCTAAGTGCGCGATAGTTCAGGCGACACAAATTGCGACTTCAGGAGGCCGAACGGAGGTCTTGCGGAGGGAGGTGACGGGCATGGATGCCCGTCAAGCGCTGCGCCCCAGGATGGGGCGTTCAGCGCGGTCCTCCCGGGAGCAAGGCCGGAGTGAGGGGACCCCGGAGCGAAGCGTAGGGGCCGGATGAATGGAGCGAGCATTTTTTGGTTCCTTTTTGATGCTTCAAAAAGGGACCCGCCGTAAGGGCGGAAAGGTGATTGTGCGTCACCATCGCAAATGAATGCGCATATAACTTTCGAGACGCACGCTGTGTAAGTCAAAGTCAAAGTCAAAGTCAAAGTCAAAGTCAAAGTCAAAGTCAAAGTCAAAGTCAAAGTCAAAGTCAAAGTCAAATGCGAACGGCGTGGGTTTTCACAGTTGTAAGCGCATTCATTTGCTATAATGACGCATAGTCACCTTTTCGCCCTTACGGCGAGTCACTTTTTGTCAAACGCGACAAAAAGTAACCAAAAAACGCTGCGCTCCATTCATCCGGCCCTCCGCTTCGCTCCGGGTTCCCTCACTCCGGCCTTGCTCCCGGGAGGACCGCGCTGAACGCCCCATCCTGGGGCGCAGCGCTTGACGGGCATCCATGCCCGTCACCTCCCTCCGCAAGGCCTGCGTTCGGCCTCCTGAAGTCGCGAAGTTACGGGCGGCGCCTGCACTGGCGCAGCTGGCGCTCGCGGGCTATGGGGTTGACCTTTTGATCGCCAAAGGCAAAGGCAAAGGCAAAGGCAAAGGCAAAGGCAAAGGCAAAGTCGAAGCAGCGAGCTTCAAAGGGCGTTGTGGCGAGCCAGGGCCCATTCCACGTGTTCGCGTACCAGTTCCGAAGGATCATCCCTACGCGCATTGAGCGCCTCCAGCACGGGGATGGTCGACGGTGCGTTGCCAAGCCCCACCGCGAGGTTGCGCAGGAACCGTTCATACCCCGCCCGGCGCAGTGGCGAGCCTTCGGTGCAGCCGAGAAAACGCTTTTCATCCCACAGGAACAGCTCGGCCAACTCGATATTGTCCAGCCCCCGACGGGGCATGAAGTCGTCTTCGGTCGTGGTCTTGGCGAAACGGTTCCACGGGCAGACGATCTGGCAATCGTCGCAACCAAACACCCGATTGCCGATCAGTGGGCGCAGTTCCAGTGGAATGGCCCCGCGCAACTCGATGGTCAGGTACGAGATACAGCGCCGGGCATCGAGCTGATAGGGCCCGACGAACGCCTGGGTCGGACAGATGTCCAGGCAGGCCTGGCAACGCCCGCAATGATCGCTGCCCTGCACGCCGTCGATCGGCAGCGGCAAGTCGACGAACAGCTCGGCGAGGAAGAAATAGCTGCCCGCCTTGCGGTTGAGCAGCAGGGTGTTCTTGCCGATCCAGCCAAGGCCGGCCTCTTGGGCCAGGGCTTTCTCCAGCACCGGGGCACTGTCGACGAAGGCGCGGTAGCCGAACGGGCCGATGGCTTCCTGGATGCGGTCGGCGAAGTGCTGCACGCGCTTGCGCACCAGCTTGTGGTAGTCGCGGCCCAGGGCGTAACGCGAGATATAGGCCTTTTCAGGGTCCGCCAGGCGCTTGGCCATCTGCGTGTCGCCGGGCAGGTAGTCCATGCGCAGCGAGATCACCCGCAACGTGCCGGGGATCAGCTCGGCTGGACGCGAGCGCTTGTTGCCATGCTCGCCCATGTACTCCATTTCGCCGTTGTAGCCTGCCGCCAGCCAGCGCTGCAGATGCTGTTCGTGCTCGCCAAGGTCGACACCGGCGATGCCGACATGGGCAAAACCGAGTTCGCGGCCCCAATCCTTGATCGATTGGGCCAATGTGGCGATGTCTGGAAGGTCGGCGGACATGGATGAACAAGCATTACAAGCGGAGGTGCGTATAATTCTGCCAGACATCGGAGCCTTTGACCCCATGCCTCAGACCAAACACCCCCCATTACCGCTCAGCAGCCTGACCTTGGCCAGGCTGCCGCCACGTGCCGCTGATGCCCACAAGGGCGATTTCGGCCATGTGCTGGTGGTCGGCGGCGACCTGGGCACAGGCGGCGCGGTGATGCTCAGTGGCGAGGCGGCGTTGCGTTGCGGCGCCGGCCTGGTCAGCGTGGCCACCCGCCCCGAACACGTAGCTGCGGGGCTGACGCGCCTGCCCGAGACCATGTGGATGGGCGTGAGCTCGGCCAACCAACTGATGGTGTTGCTCGAGCGTGCCACGGTGCTGGTGGTCGGCCCTGGCCTCGGCCAGGCCGGGTGGGGGCGCAGCCTGTTGTCGGCGGTGGCCAATGCCCACCGGCCACAGGTGTGGGACGCCGATGCGCTCAACTTGCTGGCGCGCACGCCACTGGCACTGCCCAGCGGTAGCATTCTCACCCCGCACCCCGGCGAGGCCGCGCGCCTGCTGGGGATTTCCACCGAGGCGGTGCAGGCCGACCGGCCGGGGGCGGCGCGCAAGCTGGCGCGTCGCTACGCCAGCGTCTGCGTGCTCAAGGGCGCCGGCACGTTGGTGGCCGACCCTGGCGGGCAACTGGCGGTTTGCGGCCGTGGGCACCCAGCCATGGCTGGTGCCGGATTGGGCGATGTGTTGACAGGCGTGCTCGCAGCCTTGCTGGCCCAGGGGCTGGACGCCTGGCAGGCCGCGTGCCTGGGGGTGTGGCTGCATGCCTGCGCCGGCGAGCGGCTGGGTGTCAAAGGTAGAGGGCTGGCGGCCAGTGATCTGGTGCCGGTCATTAGAGCGTTATTGGAGGAGCATTCAGCGTGTCAGGCATAACCCTGTTTCTGGGCGACGAGGACGCCACCGTCGCCTTTGGCGCGAAACTGGCCGAAGTGACCAAAGGTCATGGTGTGATTTTTCTCGAGGGCGACCTGGGGGCAGGCAAAACCACCCTGTCCCGCGGGCTGATTCGTGGCCTGGGTCATACCGGCCCGGTAAAAAGTCCGACATTTACCGTGGTTGAACCCTACGAGATTGGTGAGGTTCGCGCCTTCCATTTCGACCTCTATCGCCTGGTCGACCCGGAAGAGCTTGAATTCATGGGCATTCGAGATTATTTCGAGGGCGATGCATTGTGCCTGTTCGAGTGGCCCGATAAAGGTGCGGGCGTTTTGCCAAAGCCCGACCTGACCATTACCATAAGCCCGCAAGCGGGCGGACGTTCGCTTAACCTGTCGCCGCAAGGGGCTCGCGGCGAAGCCTGGTGTGCCGTTCTGGCCAAAGAATTCATACAGTAAGTGGGGAAAGGTATGCGCATACGCGCACTGGTCGCTGTTGTTGGGCTGCTGCTGACCGCGGTGACCGTTGACGCTCTGGCCGTCACTCAAGTCAAGAGCATGCGCCTGTGGCGCGCTCCGGACAATACGCGGCTGGTCTTCGACCTGTCCGGGCCTGTGCAGCACAGCGTCTTCACCCTCACCGCTCCCGATCGCCTGGTGATCGACATCAACGGTGCCACCCTGGGGGCGCCGCTGAACGTCTCCACGTCGAACACGCCAATCACCAGTGTGCGTTCGGCCCAGCGCACGCCCACCGACCTGCGCGTGGTGGTCGACCTGAAGAAAGCCGTGTCGCCGAAGAGCTTCACCCTGGCGCCGAACGCCCAGTACGGCAATCGCCTGGTGGTCGACCTGTACGATCAGGAAGCTGACGCCATCGCCGCCAGCAACCCGACACCGCCCCCGACACCGCAGCCACCGGCCACCACGCCGGCGGTGCCTGTCACCCCGGCGCAACCGGCGATCAAGCTGCCGCCAGCACCGAGTGGCAAGCGTGACATCGTGGTCGCCATCGACGCCGGTCACGGCGGCGAAGACCCGGGCGCGTCCGGCTCGCGTGGCCAGCACGAGAAAGACATCGTGCTGGATATCGCCAAGGAGCTGCAGCGCCAGATCAATTCCGAGAAGGGCTACCGCGCCGAGCTGACCCGCACCGGCGACTACTTCATCCCGCTGCGCAAGCGCACCGAGATCGCCCGCAAGAAGGGCGCCGATCTGTTTGTCTCGATTCACGCCGACGCCGCGCCGTCGAAGGCTGCCTTTGGCGCTTCGGTGTTCGCCCTGTCCGACCGTGGCGCAACCTCCGAGACCGCCCGCTGGCTGGCCGACACGGAAAACCGCTCCGACCTGATCGGCGGCGCCGGCAACGTCAGCCTCGACGACAAGGACCGCATGCTGGCCGGGGTGCTGCTCGACCTGTCGATGACCGCCACCCTCAGTTCCAGCCTCAATGTCGGGCAGAAGGTGCTGGGCAACATGGGCCGGGTCACGCCGTTGCACAAACAACGGGTGGAACAGGCCGGGTTCATGGTGCTGAAGTCGCCGGACATCCCGTCGATCCTTGTTGAAACCGGGTTCATCTCCAACGCCAACGAGGCGGCCAAGCTGGCTACCCGTAGCCATCAGCAGGCCTTGGCACGTTCGATTCATACCGGTGTGCGTCAATTCTTCCAGCAGAACCCGCCGCCTGGCACTTACATCGCCTGGCTGCGCGACAGTGGCAAGATCGTCCAGGGCCCGCGTGAGCACACCGTGCGCCCCGGCGAGACGCTGGCGATGATTGCGGTACGTTACCAGGTCAGCGTGGCTGGCCTGCGCAGTAGCAACAACCTGAAGACCGACGAGCTCAAGGTTGGCCAGCACCTTGACATCCCCACCACCGCCCTGGCGTCCCAGCAATGAGTGGCGGCTCGCGTATCCAGCTGCTCAGCCCGCGGCTGGCGAACCAGATCGCCGCCGGCGAGGTAGTCGAACGCCCCGCCTCGGTGGCCAAGGAGTTGCTGGAGAACAGCCTCGACTCCGGTGCTCGGCGCATCGAAGTCGAGGTCGAACAGGGCGGCGTGAAGTTGCTGCGGGTGCGCGACAACGGCGGTGGCATTGCCCCCGATGACCTGCCGCTGGCGCTGGCCCGCCACGCCACCAGCAAGATCCGCGAACTGGAAGACCTTGAAGGCGTGCTCAGCCTGGGCTTTCGCGGCGAGGCCCTGGCATCGATCAGCTCGGTGGCGCGCCTGACCCTTACATCGCGTACCGCCGATGCCAGCGAAGCCTGGCAAGTGGAGACCGAGGGGCGCGACATGACCCCGCGGGTGCAGCCTGCCGCGCATCCGGTCGGCACCTCCGTTGAAGTGCGTGACCTGTTCTTCAATACCCCGGCGCGACGCAAGTTTCTCAAGGCCGAAAAGACCGAATTCGATCATCTGCAGGAAGTGATCCGGCGCCTGGCGCTGGCGCGTTTCGACGTTGGTTTTCACCTGCGGCACAACGGCAAGACCATCTTCAGCCTGCACGAGGCCGCCGACGAAACGGCCCGGGCGCGGCGGGTCGGCACCATCTGCGGCCCGGGCTTTCTCGAGCAGGCGCTGCCCATTGATGTCGAGCGCAACGGCCTGCGACTGTGGGGCTGGGTCGGTCTGCCGACCTTCTCGCGCAGCCAGGCCGATCTGCAGTATTTCTTCGTCAATGGCCGGGCCGTGCGCGACAAGCTGGTAGCCCATGCGGTGCGCCAGGCGTATCGCGACGTACTGTTCAATGGCCGGCACCCGACCTTCGTGCTGTTTCTCGAGTGCGACCCGACCGGCGTTGATGTCAACGTCCACCCGACCAAGCACGAGGTGCGCTTCCGCGAAGGGCGCATGGTTCATGACTTCCTCTATGGCACCTTGCACCGCGCCCTGGCCGATGTGCGCCCGGAAGACCAGCTTGCGGCACCGGCGGCCACCGACGAACTGGTCCGCCCCAGCGGCTTGCAGGCCGGCGAGTTCGGCCCCCAAGGCGAAATGCGCCTGGCCTCGCCAGTGCTCGAGCAGCCTCAGGGCGAGCAGCGGGGGTTCGCTTCGAGCGGCTCGGGCGCGGGCTATCAGTACCAGTACACGCCTAGGCCCTCCCAGCCGCTGAATGCCGGCGAGGCCCAGGCGGCCTACCGTGAATTCTACGCCCCCCTGGACAATGCCGCCGCCGCGCCGAGCGCGCTGCCTGAAAGCCAGGGCGACATCCCGCCGCTGGGCTACGCCCTGGCGCAGCTCAAGGGGATCTATATCCTCGCCGAGAACGCCGTCGGCCTGGTGCTGGTGGATATGCACGCCGCCCATGAACGGATCATGTACGAGCGGCTGAAGGTGGCGATGGCCAGTGAAGGCTTGAGCGGCCAGCCGTTGCTGGTGCCCGAGTCGCTGGCGTTGAGCCAGCGCGAAGCCGACTGCGCCGAGGAACATGCCCAATGGTTCCAGCGCCTGGGCTTCGAGCTGCAGCGCCTGGGCCCGGAAACCCTGGCGATCCGCCAGATCCCGGCCCTGCTCAAGCAGGCCGAGGCCAATCGCCTGGTGCAGGATGTGCTGGCCGACCTCATGGAGTACGGCACCAGTGATCGTATCCAGGCGCACTTGAACGAACTGCTGGGGACCATGGCTTGCCATGGCGCGGTGCGGGCCAACCGGCGCCTGGCCATCCCCGAGATGAACGCCTTGCTGCGCGACATGGAGAACACCGAGCGCAGCGGCCAGTGCAACCACGGCCGACCGACCTGGACCCAGATGGGCCTGGACGATCTGGACAAGCTGTTCCTGCGGGGCCGATGAAATGAGTGCCAGACCTCCGGCGATTTTCCTCATGGGCCCGACCGCGGCCGGCAAGACCGACCTGGCGATCGAACTGACCAGCAAGCTGCCCTGCGAGCTGATCAGTGTCGACTCGGCGCTGGTCTATCGCGGCATGGACATCGGTACCGCCAAGCCCTCCAAGGAAGTACTGGCCGCGCATCCGCACCGCCTGATCGACATTCTTGACCCCGCCGAAAGCTACTCGGCCAAGCGTTTCTGCACCGATGCTCTCCAAGCCATGGCCGAGATCACCGCGCGCGGCAAGATCCCACTGCTGGTTGGCGGCACCATGCTCTATTACAAGGCACTGGTCGATGGCCTGGCGGACATGCCGCCAGCCGATGCCATGGTGCGTGCCGAGCTGGAGGCACAGGCGCAGGCGCTCGGTTTGGCCGAATTGCACCGCCAACTGGCCGAAGTCGATCCGGAGTCGGCGGCGCGCATTCATCCGAATGACCCGCAGCGGCTGATCCGTGCGCTTGAAGTGTACAAAGTGAGTGGCGAGAGCATGACCGCCCACCGTCAGCGTCAATACGCGGAAAGTAGCGGCGCAGACGCAGGCGCGGGCGAGCATTTGCCCTATACTGTCGCCAGCCTGGCGATAGCGCCTACAGATCGTCACATTTTGCATCAGCGAATTGCGTTACGATTTTCACAGATGCTGGAACAGGGCTTTGTCGACGAGGTCCGAACGCTGCGGGCCAGAAGTGACTTGCATGCGGAGCTGCCGTCTATAAGGGCAGTGGGATATCGGCAGGTCTGGGACTACCTCGACGGCAAGCTGACTGAGAATGAGATGCGTGAACGCGGTATCATTGCCACGCGTCAGCTGGCCAAGCGGCAATTCACCTGGTTGCGTGGCTGGTCCGACGTCCACTGGCTGGATAGCCTGGCCTGCGACAATCTGTCCCGCACCTTGAAATACCTGGGGACCGTCTCCATATTGAGCTGAGTCCCTGCCAGTTGCCGTCTATTCTTGCGAAGGGGCGGCATAATTTATCGATTTTCTTGATTTTCTATTATTGATCCTTACAGGAGTGCGGCATATGTCAAAAGGGCATTCGCTACAAGACCCTTACTTGAACACCTTGAGAAAAGAAAAAGTCCCGGTTTCGATCTATCTGGTCAACGGGATCAAGCTGCAGGGCCAGATCGAATCCTTCGACCAGTTCGTCGTGCTGCTGAAAAACACCGTCAGCCAGATGGTCTACAAGCACGCCATTTCGACCGTCGTCCCCGCACGCCCGGTTCGTCTGCCAAGCCCGACCGATGGTGAGCACGGCGACAGCGAGCCAGGCAACGCTTGAAAAAAGTAGGAGCCTGCATTGTTCTTTGAGCGCCACGGTGGTGGTGAGCGAGCGCTGCTCGTTCACTTGGAAGGTCAGAACCCTGAGGCGCGCGAAGACCCGCAGGAGTTTCAGGAGCTGGCGCTGTCGGCCGGAGCCGATATCGTTTCGCTGGTAACAGTGGCGCGGCATCAGCCCACCGCCAAGTTTCTGATCGGCAGCGGCAAGGTCGAGGAGTTGCGCGACCTGGTCCATTCGGCCGAAGCCGACCTTGTGATTTTCAATCACACCCTCACGCCCAGCCAGGAACGTAACCTCGAGCGCGTCTTCGAGTGTCGCGTGCTGGACCGTACCGGGCTGATTCTCGACATTTTCGCCCAGCGGGCGCGTACTCACGAAGGCAAGCTGCAGGTCGAACTGGCCCAGCTCGAGCACATGAGCACGCGGCTGGTACGCGGTTGGACCCACCTTGAGCGGCAGAAGGGCGGTATCGGCCTGCGTGGTCCGGGTGAAACCCAGCTCGAAACCGACCGCCGCCTGCTGCGGGTGCGCCTGCGCCAGATCAAGGCACGCCTGGAGAAGGTGCGCAGCCAGCGCGAGCAGGCCCGCCGTGGGCGCAAGCGCGCGGACATCCCATCGGTGTCGCTGGTGGGCTATACCAACGCCGGCAAGTCGACCCTCTTCAATGCGCTGACCGAATCCGATGTGTATGCTGCGGACCAGTTGTTCGCCACCCTCGACCCGACCTTGCGCCGGCTCGAGCTGGCCGACCTGGGGCCGATCGTGCTGGCCGACACCGTAGGTTTCATCCGCCACCTGCCGCACAAGCTGGTCGAGGCATTTCGGGCTACGCTCGAAGAGTCGAGCAACTCTGACCTGCTGCTGCACGTGATCGATGCCCATGAGCCCGAGCGCATGGAGCAGATTGAACAGGTACTGGCGGTGCTGGGCGAGATCGGTGCCGAGAGCTTGCCGATCCTCGAGGTCTATAACAAACTCGACCTGCTCGAAGATGTCGAGCCGCAGATCCAGCGCGATGCCGATGGCAAGCCGCAGCGAGTCTGGGTATCGGCACGTGATGGACGAGGCCTGGAGCTGGTTGGCCAGGCGATTGCCGAGTTGCTGGGGGACGACCTGTATGTCGGGACCCTGTGCCTGGAGCAACGGTTTGCCCGCCTGCGCGCGCAATTCTTTGCCCTGGGTGCCGTGCAGAGTGAAGAGCATGATGAAGAAGGGCGCAGCCTGCTGAGCGTGCGACTGCCCAGGGTCGAGTTGAATCGCCTGGTCAGCCGCGAAGGCATGGAGCCGCAAGTGTTTGTCGAGCAACACACTTTGCAATAAATGCCCGTCGAGGTCGCCGGGCAGCCGTGACAGGCATTCTGTAGCATTGGACGGCGCGCCGTGGGCGCGTCTTTGCTTTATCAGATGGAGAGCGCTATGGCTTGGAACGAGCCGGGTGGCAACTCGAACAATCAGGATCCCTGGGGCGGCCGCCGTAATGGTGGCGGCGGTGGTGGCGACAAGAAAGGTCCACCGGATCTGGACGAGGCCTTCCGCAAGCTGCAGGACAGCCTGAACGGCATGTTCGGCAGTGGCAAGAAACGTGGCGGCGGCGGTGACCGCAATATCGGCAAGGGTGGCGGCTATGGCCTGCTGGGCATCGGCCTGGCGGCTCTGGCGGCAATCTGGCTGTATAACGCCGTCTATGTCGTGGACGAGCAGGAGCAGGCCGTGGTGCTGCGCTTCGGCAAGTACTACGAGACCGTTGGTCCCGGCCTGAATATCTATTTCCCGCCGATCGACCGCAAGTACATGGAAAACGTGACTCGCGAGCGGGCGTACACCAAGCAGGGGCAGATGCTCACCGAAGACGAAAACATCGTCGAAGTGCCACTGACCGTGCAGTACCGCATCAGCAACCTGCAGGACTTCGTGCTCAACGTCGACCAGCCGGAAGTCAGCCTGCAGCATGCGACCGAAAGCGCCCTGCGCCACGTGGTGGGTTCCACCTCGATGGACCAGGTGCTGACCGAAGGCCGCGAGCAGATGGCGGTGGATATCCGCGAGCGCCTGCAGCGTTTCCTCGACACCTACCGCACCGGTATCACTGTCACCCAGGTCAACGTACAGAGCGCGGCAGCCCCGCGTGAAGTGCAGGAAGCCTTCGACGACGTGATCCGTGCCCGTGAGGACGAGCAGCGTGCGCGCAACCAGGCCGAGTCCTACGCCAATGGTGTGGTACCGGAGGCCCGTGGCCAGGCGCAGCGCATCATCGAGGACGCCAACGGCTACCGTGATGAAGTCATTGCCCGCGCCAAGGGTGAGGCCGATCGCTTCACCAAGTTGGTCGCCGAGTATCGCAAGGCACCGGAGGTCACGCGCCAGCGTCTGTACCTGGATACCATGCAGGAGGTCTACAGCAACTCCAGCAAGGTTCTGGTCACGGCCAAGGACGGGCAGAACAACCTGCTCTACCTGCCGTTGGACAAGATGGTCGAAGGCAGCCGTGGCAACAGTGCAGCGCCGGCCAGCAGCGTATCGCCGTCGGTCAATGACGCCGCCGCGCGTGCCGCGCAGGACCTGCAACCACAACCGCCGCTGCGTTCCAGGGAGAGCCGCTGATGAGCAATAAGTCACTGTTCGCCCTGATCGGCGCCGTGGTGCTGGCGATCGCCGCCTGGAACTGCTTCTACATCGTTTCGCAGACTGAACGCGCGGTATTGCTGCAGTTCGGCCGCGTGGTCAAGGCCGATGTCCAGCCTGGCCTGCACGTGAAGGTGCCGTACGTGAACCAGGTGCGCAAGTTCGACGCCCGCCTGATGACCCTCGACGCACCGACCCAGCGTTTCCTGACGCTGGAGAAGAAAGCGGTGATGGTCGATGCCTACGCCAAATGGCGAGTCAAGGACGCCGAGCGCTTCTATACCGCAACCTCGGGTATGAAGCAGATCGCCGACGAGCGCCTGTCGCGTCGTCTGGAGAGCGGCCTGCGCGACCAGTTTGGTAAGCGCACCCTGCACGAAGTGGTTTCCGGTGAACGTGATGCGCTTATGGCAGACATCACCGCGTCGCTGAACCGCATGGCCAGCAAGGAGCTGGGTATCGAAGTGGTCGACGTTCGCGTCAAGGCCATCGACCTGCCCAAGGAAGTCAACCGCAGCGTGTTCGACCGCATGAGCACCGAGCGCGAGCGTGAAGCCCGCGAGCACCGCGCCAAGGGTAACGAGCTGGCCGAAGGTATTCGTGCCGACGCCGATCGTCAGCGCCGAGTGCTGCTGGCCGAAGCGTACCGCGAGGCGGAAGAGACCCGTGGTGATGGCGATGCCCAGGCGGCTGCCATCTATGCCAAGGCCTACACGCAGGACGCCGATTTCTACGCGTTCTACCGTAGCCTCAAGGCCTACCGCGAAAGCTTCTCCAGCAAGAGCGATGTACTGGTCCTGGATTCGAAGAACGAGTTCTTCAGGTTCCTGGACAAGAGCAAGCCCTGATCGTGCTCTCATGAGGGATTCGCCCCGCCGGGCAGCTAAAATGCCTGGCGGGGTGCATCCTGAATGAAAAGGGGTGTATGATGAGTCAGCCGGGAAATTCCCGGCTTTTTTGCGTCTGCAAGGTTGATTGGCAAACGGCCAGTTGACGGTTTGGTCAGGTCGCAAGGCAATTCGAGGGTATTGGCTACGGTGGTTGCGCTGGGATCGGTGCTGCCCGCTGTTGTGCGTCAATGCCTGCTTTACTCACGGCTCGCCAGCTGGCAGGCCGCCCGGACCAGAGGGGAAATGGCGTAATGGCAACGGTAGACCGCTGGCTACTGCCAGATGGCATCGAGGAAGTACTGCCACCTGAGGCGGCGCGCATCGAGATCGCGCGTCGTCAGGTGTTGGACCTGTTCCAGAGTTGGGGTTACGAACTGGTCGTCACCCCGCATATCGAGTACCTGGAGTCGCTGCTCACCGGCGCCGGCCAGGACCTGGACCAGCGTACCTTCAAGGTCGTCGACCCGCAGTCCGGCCGCCTGATGGGTTTCCGTGCCGACTTCACGCCGCAGGTGGCGCGCATCGACGCCCACACCTTGCGCCGTGAAGGCCCGAGCCGCCTGTGCTATGCCGGCAGCGTGCTGCATGCGCAGCCGCGTGCCTTGTCGACCTCGCGTAGCCCGATCCAGCTGGGCGCCGAGCTGTACGGCGACGCCAGCCCTACCAGCGATGTCGAAGTCATCAGCCTGATGCTCGCCACACTGCAACTGACCGATGTCGCCGATGTGCACATGGACCTTGGACATGTCGGTATCTATCGCGGCCTGGCCCGTGCCGCCAACCTGTCCGGCGCGGTCGAGCAGCAACTGTTCGATGCCCTGCAGCGCAAGGCCGTCGATGAAGTGCAGGCGCTGACCGCAGACCTGCCGAAGGACCTGGGCAACATGCTGCGCGCCCTGTGCGAACTGTGCGGTGGCCGTGAAGTGCTGGCCGAGGCCCGTGTGCGCCTGGGCCGTGCCCCGGCCAGCGTGCTGGCTGCGCTGGACGACCTGTTGGCGATCGCCGACCGCCTGGCTTCGCGCTACCCGGACCTGCCACTGTACTTCGACCTCGGCGAACTGCGCGGCTACCACTATCACACTGGCGTGGTGTTCGCCGTGTTCGTGCCTGGCGAAGGTCAATCGATCGCCCAGGGCGGCCGCTATGACGACATCGGCGCCGATTTTGGCCGGGCACGCCCGGCCACCGGATTCTCCACGGATTTGAAGACCCTGGTCACACTGGGGCGAGCGGAGGTCGTATTGCCTGTTGGCGGCATCTGGATGCCCGACAGCAGCGATGCGGCCCTCTGGCAGATGGTCTGCCAGTTGCGCAACGAGGGCCAGCGAGTGGTCCAGGCTTTGCCTGGCCAGCCGCTGAGTGCTGCCCTCGAGGCGGATTGTGATCGGCAATTGATTCAGCAAGACGGGCGCTGGCAGGTTCTGCCGCTGACCCATTGAGATTCTTCGCCGGCAATGGGCCGGCACCAAGTTTGCGTGAATGAGGACAAATGTAATGGGTAAGAATGTCGTCGTCCTGGGCACCCAGTGGGGTGATGAGGGCAAAGGCAAGATCGTCGATCTGCTGACCGAACATGCTGCCGCCGTCGTGCGCTACCAAGGTGGTCACAACGCGGGCCACACCCTGGTGATCAACGGTGAGAAGACTGTTCTGCACCTGATTCCGTCCGGCATCCTGCGTGAAGGCGTGCAATGCCTGATCGGCAACGGCGTGGTCGTTGCCCCGGATGCCCTGATGCGTGAAATCACCAAGCTGGAAGAGAAGGGCGTACCGGTGCGCGAGCGCCTGCGCATTTCCCCGGCTGCTCCGCTGATCCTGTCGTACCACGTGGCCCTCGACCAGGCCCGTGAAAAAGCCCGCGGCGAAGCCAAGATCGGCACCACCGGTCGTGGTATCGGCCCGGCCTACGAAGACAAGGTGGCCCGTCGCGGCCTGCGCGTCGGCGACCTGTTCCACCGTGAGCGCTTCGCCGCCAAGCTCGGTGAGCTGCTGGACTACCACAACTTCCAGCTGGTGAACTACTACAAAGAGCCGGCCATCGACTTCCAGCAGACACTGGACGAGTGCATGGCCTATGCCGAGCAGCTCAAGCCGATGATGCTCGACGTCACCGCCGAACTGCATAACCTGCGCCGCGCCGGCAAGGACATCATGTTCGAAGGCGCCCAGGGCTCGCTGCTGGACATCGACCACGGTACCTACCCGTACGTCACCAGCTCCAACACCACCGCCGGCGGCATCTCCACCGGTTCCGGCGTTGGCCCGATGTACCTGGACTACATCCTGGGCATCACCAAGGCCTACACCACCCGCGTCGGTTCCGGTCCGTTCCCGACCGAGCTGTTCGACGAGACCGGCGCCACCCTGGCCAAGCGTGGCCACGAGTTCGGCTCCACCACCGGCCGTGCCCGTCGTTGCGGCTGGTTCGATGCCGTGATCCTGCGTCGCGCCATCGACGTCAACAGCATCTCGGGCATCTGCCTGACCAAGCTGGATGTGCTGGACGGCCTGGAAACCATCAACATCTGCGTTGGCTACAAGAACGAGAACGGTGCCGTCATCGACGCGCCTTCCGATGCCGACAGCTACATCGGCCTGGAGCCGGTGTACGAAGAGATGCCAGGCTGGAGCGAGTCGACCCTGGGCGTTAAAACCCTGGAAGAGCTGCCGCAGGCCGCGCGCAACTACATCAAGCGCATCGAGGAACTGGTCGGCGCGCCGATCGATATCATCTCGACTGGCCCGGACCGCAACGAAACCATCGTGCTGCGTCATCCGTTCGCCTGATCAGCTACTCGCTGGCTGACTGAACGCCGCGCCCCCGCAAGGAGGCGCGGCGTTTTCATATGGGGGTAAAAACGTGGGGCGGGCTTGCCCCGTGAATGGCCGCCTCGAAAGCAATCTCGCTGCCATGGATAATTACCTCATACCTTTGGCATTTATACCTGCTGTCTCAGGCACAACCCTTGCTGTAAGAAGTTTCTGTAGATGCCATCAAAGTAGTGGCGCCAGAAACACGAGGGTTACAACGTGTCTGCCATCCTTTCACTGTTACGAAGCCGCCTCTTGCGGCCTGTGTTTGTTGCGCTTGGTATCGCTCTTCTGGTGCAGGTACTGGTTGCCGTTGCACTGACGCGGAGCACGGTCACCGCCCTGGAGGCCGATTTGGGGGCGCGCCTGGGCAATGATAGCCAGAAACTGGCTGCCGAACTGGAGCAGGCCGGAGAGGATGTCCGGGCTGGGCTCGACAGCCTTTCCGTCAGTACGCGTCAGCGTTTGAGTGCGGGCCTCTCCAGCCGCCTGCAGGATGAGCAGCAGCAGCTGCGCGCAACGCTGGAGGAAAATCTCAGGGACTCGGCTCATGAAATGGCCGATCTGTTGGCCTCGGTCGCGCCCCGGGCGATCTGGGACAACGACGTGCCGATGCTCTCGGACTTCGCTCGCCGTGCTCAGCGCAATCCCAATGTGCTGTTCGTGATCTACGATGATGCCCAGGGCCAGCACCTGACTCGCTACCTCAACCGGCAGAACCCGATCAACCAGGCATTGATGGAAAAGGGCCAGGGTGAACGGGCGCTGGACAAGGTGCTGGATGCCGCGCGCAAGGATCCGTCGGTCTACTTCGTAGAAGCGTCGATCAACCCCAATGGCGCAGAGATCGGCAAGGTGCTGATGGGCGTGTCCACCGCGGGCATCGACCAGGAGCTCAAGGCCCTGGATCAGCGCTTCGCGGCCTTGATCGCCAGTGGCGAGCAACTGGTCGGGGAAAGCCTGGTGGCCGCCGCCGCCGACAGTGGCAAGGCCTTGCGTGCGCGCCTGGAGACAGCCCAGCACAGCGCCACGGCGATGCAGGCCAATACCGCGCAGACCGTGCGTGATGCCGCCGCCGAGCTGCGCTGGCGCATCGGCCTGGGTCTGGTGCTGGTCGGTCTGGGTGTGCTGCTGGTGGTGGCCGTGGTGCTCGGGCGTCGCGTCCTCAGCAAGCTTGGCCTGCTGATCGCCGCGTTGAACGACCTGGCCGCCGGCGAAGGCGACCTGACCAAGCGCGTCAAGCTCGACAGCCGTGACGAGATCGGCGACATGGCCTCGGCGGTCAACCGCTTCGTCGACAAGCTGCAGCCGATCGTCCGCGAGGCCGGTGAAGTGGCGCAGCGTACCGGCGTGGAGATCGACAGCATGGCCCAGCGCAACGCCGGGGCCGATGCCGCCGCCGCGTTGCAGCGCGACGAAGTGGCTGCCAGCCTGCGCGACCTGTCGAGCATGGCTGACGAGGCCCAGGCCGAGAGCCATGCCATGCAGGCGGCATTGCAGCAGGTGGTGGATATTCGCCAGGCGACCGACGAGAACAGTCGTGCCTCGACGCAATTGGCGAGGTTGATCGAGAACCTGGCCGGCGAAGTGCAGACCGGCTCCCAGGTGATCGAGCGGCTGGCCAAGCAGAGCGAGCAGATTGAGGTGGTGCTGACGGTGATCCATGGCATTGCCGAGCAGACCAACCTGTTGGCGCTCAACGCCGCCATCGAAGCGGCGCGGGCCGGAGAAACCGGGCGCGGTTTCGCCGTGGTGGCCGATGAGGTGCGTGCCTTGGCGAGCAAGACGCAGAGCTCGACCGGGGATATCCAGTCGCATATCGCTGCGCTGCAGCAAGGCGCCAAGGAGGCGGTGGCGACCATCAGCCAGGCCGGACGCCAGGCCAGTGAAGGCTTGCTGGTGTTGCGCGACAATGAGCGGCGCCAGCAGTCGGTGCAGGCTGCGGTCGAGCAGGTGCATGCGGCGATCGGCCTGGCCACGCGAGCGGCCGAGCAGCAGGCCAGCGGCGCGCAGGCCGTGCGTGGGCGAGTCGAAACCATCCATGCCCAGGCCGAGCGTTCGGCCGAGGTGGTGATGCAGACCACCGTCAGCAGCAAGGTACTGGATGACCTGGCGGCTCAGTTGCGGGCCAGCCTGGGGCAGTTCAGAGCCTGATTAAGTACTTGATCTCTGAGGTACTGGTAATTTTGCTAGTTTTGCGCAGAGTGTTTTTCAAGCAGAGTGAGGTAAATCTTCTAGGGCTTACCTATGAAATTTTTTTACAAAGGCTCGGTGTTTGGGACAGCTATAAGCGGACCCATGTCTTTGACATGGGTGGGGTATGCGCGCAGTTTTTTGTCATTGTACTCGGTGAGTGGTGGGCGAAGTGAGTTCAATCATTTGGCCTCTGATCGTCAGGGTACTGTTTTGGCCGGTACGGCATCATCTGGGGGCGCTGAAGATACCTGCACCGCTTATGGCTATTCCAAAAGTATGCTTACCAGCTTTTGTGGTTTTCACGGGGAACTGAGGTCTTCGGTTACGGGGCACTATCAGTTCGGCCGTGGGCATAGGCAGATGAATCCAGTTCTGATGAGATTCAACAGTCCGGATAAATTGAGTCCATTCGGCAAGGGTGGGCTCAATGCTTATGCGTTCATGCTCGATGACCCCATGAACGGCTCAGATCCCACGGGGGGATACAAAATAGGCGGAGCTCCGTTGGTTTTGAAAAAAGACCATGTCTTGCTCGTTACACAGTCGGCGCCACGCCAGCCTAGGGTCCTCAATCTGATGGCCCATGCTGAGCCCGGCTTTGTAACGATAGACAAGGGCCTGAAGGGGCCAGCTGACTTTGTCGACTATTTGAAAAGCTTGAAGCTGAATCCGCTAGATTACGACTACCGCATCATCGGCTGTAACAGCGGTACTGCTCAGGCAGATGGTCAGGATTCTTTTGCGGAAGGCCTTGCGGGTATTGTAGGCCGAAAGGTTGAGGGGTACGTCGGTCATGTGAGCTTTTCAATAGCGCATAAGGTTGATCAGCAGACTGGCCATACAAGAGTGTATTTTGAGATTGCGGAGTCGAACCCTTATGCCAAAGGTACGAAACAATATGAAACCTTTGCCTACGCGCCGGTGATGGTTGACGGATTTAGGGGAGGGTCCTGATTCATTGCTTCAGCTTGTGCAGGTGGCATTGCCGCTTTTTACGGGCAATGCCACTTTCTCACAGGCTAAGCCTTGTTCAGATACATCCGCGTGGTCAGCAGATACACCGGCAACCCCGACACCACGATCAACAGCGCCGCATAAGGCGCTGCCGCCGCGAACTCGACGTTGGCCGTATGCGCCCACACCTCGGTGGCCAGGGTGGTCATGCCGGTCGGGCTGAGCAGCAGGGTGGCGGTCAGCTCTTTCATGGCGTCCAGGAACACCAGGGCGAACGCCGCGGCCATGGCCGGGAAGATGATCGGCAGTGTCACCCGGCAGAACGCCGCAAAGCTGCTCGCGCCCAAGGTGCGGGCGGCCTCTTCCAGGGTTGGCGAGGCCTTGTTCAGTGCGGTGCGCACTGGCGACTGTGCCAGCGGCAGGAACAGCAAGGCATAGGCCAGGATCAGCAGTGCGGTGGTCTGGTACAGCGCCGGCACATAGTGCAGGGCAAAGAACACCAGGGTCAGCGCAATGACCAGCCCGGGCAGGGCGTGCAGCAGGTACGGCAAACGCTCGGCCCAGATCGCCAGGCGCCCCTTGTAGCGCACCACCAGGAAGCTGATTGGCAGGGCCAGCAGCACGCAGAAGCCGGCGCCACCCAATGACACCGACAGCGAGGTGCCCAGGGCCTTGCCGATGGCCGCGACCGGGAAGGCCGCCGATGAGCCCACGCTCAGCCAGTAGCCGAGCATGGCCAGCGGAATGCCGCTGCCCAGCACCGCCAGCGCCAGGCAGAGCAGCTGGCCAAGTGGCATCCAGCCGCGCAGTCGCAAGGGTTGGGCGCGGCGCGCAACGCCCTGGCCAATGCGCACATGACGCGCCTTGCCACGCACCCGCAGTTCCAGCCACAGCATCGCCAGGCACAGCACCAGCAGTACTGCCGAGAGCATCGCGGCGTTGGCGTTGCTGAATTCCAGTTCGAACTGTTGGTAGATCGCCGTGGTGAAGGTCTGCAGGCCAAGGATCGACAGGGCGCCAAACTCCACCAGCATGTGCAGGGCGATCAGCAGCCCGCCACCGAGCATCGACGGCCAAAGCAACGGCAGGGTGATTTTGCGGAACACGCCCCAGCGGCTGCAGCCCAGAGTGCGCGCCGACTCCTCCAGCGCGGTATCCAGGTTGCGCAGGGTGGCGGCCACCGGCAGGAACACCAGTGGGTACTTCGACAGCGCCATCACCAGGATTGCCCCGCCCAGTCCTTCGAAGTCCGAGCTCAGCGACACCCAGGTGAAGCTGCTGACGAACGATGGCACGGCGAATGGCAGGCACAGCACCACGCCCCACAGGCGTCGGCCCGGCAGGTCGCTGCGCTCCAGCAGCCAGGCCAGGGCCACGCCTACCACCAGGCACAGCGCGGTGACGCCGACCATCAGCAGCAGGGTGTTGCGCAGCAAGCCCCACACGAACGGACGCCATAGCAGGCGCAGGGCTTCATGCCAGCCGGCATCCCAGGCCTTGAGCCCGACGTACAGCAATGGCAGCAGGCTCATGGCCACCAGGAACAGCACGGGCAGCACTACCCAGATGGACGGGCGCTTGCGCTTGGGGATGAAGCGCGCCAAGGCGGGCGAGGGCAGGGCGGCAGTCATCAGAGCAGGCCAACCTCACGTTCCAGTTCGATGGCTTCCTCGGCATTGCCAAGGTCGGCCGGCGAGATCTTCGGCGGGCGCAGCTCATCGAACGGCTTCAGGCCGCGGTCGGAGACCATGCCTTTATGCAGCGGGTATTCGGCGGTGGTCTGGGTGATCACGCGCTGGCCTTCTTCGCTGGCCATCCAGTTGAGCAGGGCCTGTGCTTCTTTCGGGTGCTTGCTGGCCTTGACCGCGGCGGCACCGGAGATGGTCACCAGGTTGCCCGCGTCGCCGTCGGCCAGGTAGTACAGCTTGGAATCGAGCTTGCCGCGCTCGCGCTCCAGGGCGTACCAGTAGTAGTTGTTCACCAGTACCGCGGCGACTTCGCCTTTTTCCACGGCCTTCAGTGCGACCATGTTGTTGGTATAGGTCTTGCCGAAGGCTTTCAGGCCGGTCAGCCATTCTTCGGTGGCTTCGCGCCCGTGCATCTTGAGGATGGCCACCGCCTGTTCCTGGAAGGCGCCGCTGGTGGGCACGTAGCCGACACGGCCGTCCCATTCGGGGCCGGCGAAATCCATCACCGTGGTCGGCAGGTCCTTCTCATCGATCTTCTTCGGGTTGTAGACCACCACGCGGGTGCGCGCGGTGACGCCCATCCAGGTGCCGTTGGCGCCCACGTACTCCTTGGGCAGCATGTTCAGGGTGGCGTCGTCGATCTTCGCCAGCAGGCCCAGTTCGCCCAGGTTGTTCAGCGGTGGCGACTCTTCGGTATAGATGATGTCGGCCGGCGAGCGTTCGCCTTCCTCGATGATCTGGCTGGCCAGCTGGTTGCTGCTGCCCTTGCGGATATTGATATGGATGCCGGTCTTGGCCTCGTAGGCCTTGGCGATGGCTTCACCGATTTCCTTGTGCTGGCCGTTGTACATTGTCAACGTGACTGGTTCGTCTGCCAGGGCGGCCGGAGCGCCGATCACCAGGCTCAGGACTGCGGCGGCCAGGGTGCGCATCAGCGGTTGCGGGCGGATCGTCATGCGGGTGCTTCCTCGCTTACGGCTACATATTTGGAAACAATGGTAAACGAAATTGTTTCTCAAATGGGCGCATGACGGGAAATTCATGGGTAGACGAAGGAGGGGGGCTGCCCGGCGACATGAAATCGCAGGCAAGAAAAAACCCACTAGCAAGCTAGTGGGTTTTTGTATGGTGCCCAGGAGAAGACTCGAACTTCCACGACCGTTAAGTCACTGATACCTGAAACCAGCGCGTCTACCAATTCCGCCACCTGGGCAAAGCTTTGCATCGTCTGCTGAAGGCGACTTTCGTCTGCTTTCACACAGTAGTAACAGATCCTTGGTCATCTGTTACTTGAAAATTTTTGGTGCCCAGGAGAAGACTCGAACTTCCACGACCGTTAAGTCACTGATACCTGAAACCAGCGCGTCTACCAATTCCGCCACCTGGGCACACATTCGAGATTAAAAGATGCTTTACAGCGTCGTTCATCTCTACTACAACTTCGGGGTTGTCCGTCGTTGTGGTGCGCACTATACGGACGCTCCTGATGGCTGTAAAGCCCCTGATCGAAAAAAAATTCAAAAAATTCAACCCGTTGATTCCACGCGCCTATTTCCGTTCGGCGGATACCACGCCGGGGCTGTCCAAGGCTGACATTTCCGGTTTCAATACGCCTATGCCAGAATTCATATCTATATACCCCAAGGTGAACCCCTTCTGATGGCCGATTGGCAATCCCTCGATCCCGAGGCCGCTCGCGAAGCGGAAAAATACGACAACCCTATCCCCAGCCGTGAGCTGATCCTGCAGCGCCTCGCCGACCGTGGCGAGCCGGCTGCCCGAGAACAGCTGGCCGAAGAGTTCGGTCTTTACGAAGAAGACCAGATCGAAGCCCTGCGCCGCCGCCTGCGTGCCATGGAGCGCGACGGTCAGCTTATCTATACCCGGCGCGGCACCTATGCCCCGGTGGACAAGCTTGACCTTATCTGTGGCCGCGTGTCCGGCCACCGCGACGGTTTCGGCTTCCTGATTCCCGACGATGGCAGCGAAGACCTGTTCCTCAGCCCGTCGCAGATGCGCCTGGTGTTCGACGGCGACCGCGGCCTGGCCCGGGTTTCCGGCGTGGACCGCCGTGGCCGCCGCGAAGGTGTGCTGGTGGAAGTCATCTCCCGCGCCCACGAAAGCGTGGTCGGCCGTTACTTCGAAGAGGGCGGCATCGGCTATGTGACCCCCGACAACCCGAAGATCCAGCAGGAAGTGCTGGTCACCGCCGGGCGCAACGGCGGCGCCAAGATCGGCCAGTTCGTGTCGATCAAGATCACCCACTGGCCAACCCCGCGCTTCCAGCCGCAGGGTGATGTGGTCGAGGTGATCGGCAACTACATGGCGCCGGGCATGGAAATCGACATCGCCCTGCGCAGCTATGACATCCCGCATGTCTGGCCGCAGGAGGTGATCAAGGAAGCGCGCAAGTTCCGCTCCGAAGTCGAGGAGAAAGATAAAGAGAAGCGCATCGACCTGCGCCATCTGCCTTTCGTCACCATCGACGGCGAAGACGCCCGCGACTTCGACGATGCGGTGTATTGCGAACCGCTGGGCAAGCTGCGCATGTTCTCCGGCGGCTGGCGCCTGTACGTAGCGATCGCTGACGTTTCCAGCTACGTGCGCCTGGGTTCGGCCCTGGATACCGAAGCGCAGCAACGGGGTAACTCGGTGTACTTCCCCGAGCGCGTCGTGCCGATGCTGCCCGAAGAGCTGTCCAACGGCCTGTGCTCGCTGAACCCGCACGTCGATCGCCTGGCCATGGTCTGCGAAATGACCATCAACAAGGCCGGCCAGATGGTCGACTACCAGTTCTACGAGGGTGTGATCCACTCCCATGCGCGCCTGACCTACAACAAGGTCAGCAGCATGCTCGAGCATTCCCGCACCCGCGAAGGCAAGGCCCTGCGCGAGGAGTACAGCGCGGTGCTGCCGGACCTGAAGAGCCTGTACGCCCTGTACAAGGTGCTGCTGGCGGCCCGTCACACCCGCGGCGCGATTGACTTCGAAACCCAGGAAACCCGGATCATCTTTGGCGATGACCGCAAGATCGACGAAATTCGTCCGACCGTGCGCAACGACGCCCACAAGCTGATCGAAGAGTGCATGCTGGCGGCCAACGTCGCGACGGCCGAGTTCCTGCAGAAGCACAACGTGCCTGCGCTGTACCGCGTGCACGATGGTCCGCCGCCCGAGCGCCTGGAGAAGTTGCGCGCATTCCTCGGTGAGCTGGGCCTGAGTCTGCACAAAGGCAAGGATCCTTCGCCGAAGGACTACCAGGCGCTGCTGGCGAGTATCGCCGGGCGCCCGGACTTCCACCTGATCCAGACTGTCATGCTGCGCTCGCTGAGCCAGGCGGTGTACAGCGTCGAGAATAACGGCCACTTTGGCCTGAACTACGAGGCCTACACCCACTTCACCTCGCCGATCCGTCGTTATCCGGACCTGCTGGTGCACCGTGCCATCCGCAGCGTGATCCGCTCCAAGGTCGACACCCCGCACGTCAAGCGCGCCGGTGCCATGAGCATTCCCAAGGCGCGCATCTACCCGTACGACGAGAACAGCCTCGAACAGATGGGCGAGCAGTGCTCGATGACCGAGCGCCGCGCCGACGAGGCCACCCGCGACGTGGTCAACTGGCTCAAGTGCGAGTACATGCGTGATCGCGTCGGCGAGACCTTCCCTGGTGTGATCACCGCGGTGACCGGCTTTGGCCTGTTCATCGAGCTGACCGACATCTATGTCGAAGGCCTGGTGCATGTCAGCGCCCTGCCGGGTGACTACTACCACTTCGATCCGGTGCATCACCGCCTGTCCGGTGAGCGCAGCGGCCGCAGCTTCCGCCTGGGCGACACGGTCGAGGTGAAGGTCATGCGTGTCGACCTCGAGCAGCGCAAGATCGACTTCGAAATGTCGGAGAAGACCGTCACCGCGCCGCTCGGCCGCAAGCCACGCGCTGCCGCGCAGCCGGTGGCCGAGCAGGCGCCTGCCGCCGAAGCGAAGATTTCGCCCAAGCCGCGCAGCCGCAAGAGCGAGGCCTCCGAGGCGTACTTCCCGAAAGACGCCGTGCAGCGCAATGCCGAGGTGCGCAAGAGCCGTGAAATGAAGAAGGCGCTGATGGGCGAGGCGCGTGCCAGCGGCCATGCCGGCGGCAAGTCGGAAAAAGGTGGCAAGTCGTCCGGCAAGCCGACCAAGCATCGCAAGGGGCCGCCCAAGTCCGGCGCGCCACGCAAGGGCAAGAACAAGTCATGAGTCAGCTGGAAAAGATCTACGGCGTGCATGCCGTGCAGGCGCTGCTGCAACACCACCCCAAGCGGGTAAAGCAGATCTGGCTGTCCGAAGGGCGCAGTGAGCCACGCATCCAGGCCCTGCTGGAGCTGGCTGCGCAGAACCGAGTCCAGGTCGGCCAGGCCGAGCGCCGTGAGCTCGACGCCTGGGTCGAAGGTGTGCATCAGGGGGTGGTCGCCGACGTGAGCCCGAGCCAGGTATGGGGCGAGGCGATGCTCGACGAGCTGCTCGAGCGCACCGAGACGCCGCCACTGATCCTGGTGCTCGATGGCGTTACCGATCCGCACAACCTCGGCGCCTGCCTGCGCACCGCCGATGCGGCCGGGGCGACTGCCGTGGTGATCCCCAAGGACAAGTCCGCGACCCTGACCGGCGTGGTGCGCAAGGTGGCCTGCGGCGCCGCCGAGGTGATGCCGCTGGTGGCCGTGACCAACCTGGCGCGTACCCTGGAGAAACTCCAGCAGCGCGGACTGTGGGTGGTCGGTACCGCTGGCGAGGCCGAGCAGGAAATCTACCAGCAGGACCTGACCGGTCCGCTGGTGATGATCATGGGGGCCGAAGGCAAGGGCATGCGCCGCCTGACCCGTGAACACTGTGATTTCCTGGTGAAGTTGCCGATGGGCGGCAGCGTCAGCAGCCTGAACGTTTCGGTGGCCACCGGGGTGTGCCTGTTCGAGGCCGTGAGGCAGCGTCAGGTCAAGCGCTGATTCATTGCTCGTGGGGCGGGGGCGTGGGAGCGGGCTTGCCCCGCGATGCGATGGCAAACCCACCACCATCGCGGGGCGGGGCGCCGCATCGCCGCTCCCACGAACCCCGTTCCCGCAAGAATCACCCGACCTGGCGAATATGTTTCCGGCTGTTCAAATATTCGCCAACCTCCTTGCTTGTCCTTCCCGGCTTCTCTACAATTGCGCCCCTTGCCGAGCTGGCAGGCGCGCATGTGCCTTCTCTCTAGGGCAAGACATACAGTGTCATTCACTCCTTGTCTGACCAGGTTGCTGGCAGACTACTAACCCGTAAGGAGCATTCATGCGTCATTACGAAATCATCTTCCTGGTTCACCCGGACCAGAGCGAGCAAGTCGGCGGCATGGTTGAGCGTTACACCAAGCTGATCGAAGAAGATGGTGGCAAGATCCACCGCCTGGAAGACTGGGGCCGTCGTCAACTGGCCTACGCAATCAACAATGTTCACAAGGCTCACTACGTGATGCTGAACGTTGAGTGCTCCGGCAAGGCCCTGGCCGAGCTGGAAGACAACTTCCGCTACAACGATGCCGTGATCCGTAACCTGGTCATCCGTCGCGACGAAGCCGTCACCGGCCCGTCCGAGATGCTCAAGGCAGAAGAGAACCGCAGCGAGCGCCGTGAGCGTCGTGAACGTCCTGAGCATGCTGATGGCGCCGAAGGCGACGACAGCAATGACAGCGACAACAGCGATAACGCTGACGAGTAATCCACGGACCTTTTGAGGAGCCTATTACATGGCACGTTTCTTCCGTCGTCGTAAATTCTGCCGCTTCACTGCTGAAGACGTGAAAGAGATCGACTTCAAAGATCTCAACACCCTGAAAGCTTACGTATCCGAAACCGGCAAGATCGTTCCAAGCCGCATCACCGGTACCAAAGCTCGTTATCAGCGTCAGCTGGCCACCGCTATCAAGCGCGCCCGCTTCCTGGCCCTGCTGCCCTACACCGACAGCCACGGCCGCTGAGACCGGGTCGTCGACTAAGTAGCAAGGGATAAGCATGCGAGCGTTGGCAAGTTTCATCATGCGCGGTCGTGTGCAGGCCACCCTCGTGGTGGTCATCAGCGCGGTACTGCCGCTGCTGTTCTGGTTGAGTGCCGCTGCCGGGAGCCTGGTGCTCCTGCGGCGCGGGTTCAAGGACGCTTCATCGGTCATCGCCTGGGGCCTTTTGCCAGCGTTGATCATGGGGTTCTTCGGCGAACCGAGCACCTTGCTGGTGCTTTTGGGAACGCTGGGTCTGGCCGCCTCGTTGCGCGCCGGGCATTCCTGGACCCGGGTACTGCTGTCCAGTGTCGCATTAGGCTTGCTGTACAGCCTGATCCTGGATGCGGTGATGCGCGAAACCTTCGAGGTGCTGGCCAAGGCGCTTGAAAAAGCTCTGCCGCAGTTCGAGGGCCAACCAGTACTACCTGGTGAGCTGATCGGCCCTTTGCTGGTCGCTTCCAGTGCGGTAATGCTGCAGCTGTTCAGCCTGCTGGCCTTGATGCTGGCGCGCTATTGGCAGGCTGCGTTGTACAACCCCGGTGGTTTCGGGCGCGAGTTTCGCGAACTGAGGCTGCCGCTGGTACCCATGCTGGTGCTGGTGTCATTGATGGTGTTGGGCCCGTTCATCGGGTCTCAGTTCATCGTCCTGGCCAGTGCGTCCAGCCTGGTGCTGCTGCTCGCTGGCATCGCCCTGATTCACGGGCTGGTGGCACAAGGGCGACTGGCCGGTTTCTGGCTGGTGGGGATGTACGTGACGTTGCCGCTGCTCATGCAGCTGATGTATCCGTTGCTCGTGGTTCTGGCCATTGTCGACAGCCTGATTGATTTTCGCGGTCGCAAGTCCCCTTCACAGGGTGACGACTCCGCGAACGGTGAAGGTTAAAAGTTAAGAGGTTTTACCAAATGGAACTGATCCTGCTGGAAAAAGTCGCCAACCTGGGCAACCTGGGCGACAAAGTAAACGTTAAGGCTGGTTACGGCCGTAACTTCCTGCTGCCATTCGGCAAGGCCACCGTTGCCAACGCCGCCAACCTGGCCGCGTTCGAAGAACGCCGCGCCGAGCTGGAAAAAGCCGCCGCAGAGAAAAAAGCTTCGGCTGAAAGCCGCGCTGCCCAACTGGCCGAGCTGGAAGTGACCATCACTGCCACCGCTGGCGACGAAGGCAAGCTGTTCGGTTCGATCGGCACCCACGACATCGCTGACGCCCTGACCGCCTCCGGCGTTGAAGTGGCCAAGGCTGAAGTTCGTCTGCCGAACGGCACCATCCGTCAGGTTGGCGAGTACGACGTAGCCGTGCACCTGCACAGCGACGTTGAAGCCACCGTACGTGTGGTTGTCGTAGCTGCCTAAGCTGCGTAATCGGCTGGTCCCTCGCGGGCCAGGCGGTTAACATCGGGCACGGTCCTGTTTTGCGCAGGCCGTGCCCTTTGTCTTTTTCATCTTCCAGAATTCTTTCGTGGCCATGAACGAGATCACCACCCCCGAACAACTCGACCTGCAAACCGCTGCCCTGAAGGTGCCGCCGCATTCCATCGAGGCCGAACAGGCCGTGCTCGGTGGTCTGATGCTGGACAACAACGCCTGGGAGCGGGTGCTGGATCAGGTGTCGGATGGCGATTTCTATCGGCATGACCATCGCCTGATCTTCCGCGCCATCCACAAGCTGGTGGATGCGAACCAGCCGTTCGACGTGGTTACTCTGCACGAGCAGTTGGACAAGGAAGGCGTGTCTACCCAGGTGGGCGGCCTGGCCTATCTCGCCGAACTGGCCAAGAACACCCCGTCGGTGGCCAACATCAAGGCCTACGCCGCGATCATCCGCGAGCGGGCCACGCTGCGGCAGCTGATCAGCATCAGCACCGATATCGCCGACAACGCCTTCAACCCGCAGGGGCGTAACGCCGAAGAGATCCTCGACGACGCCGAACGGCAGATCTTCCAGATCGCCGAGGCGCGGCCGAAGACCGGCGGGCCGGTGGGGGTCAATGAGTTGTTGACCATGGCCATCGACCGTATCGACACGCTGTTCAACTCCGACAGCGACATCACCGGCGTGTCCACCGGTTTCACCGACCTGGACGAAAAGACCAGCGGCCTGCAGGCCGCCGACCTGATCATCGTCGCGGGCCGTCCGTCGATGGGCAAGACCACCTTCGCCATGAACCTGGTGGAAAACGCCGTGTTGCGCAGCGACAAGGTGGTGCTGGTGTTCTCCCTCGAGATGCCCGGTGAATCGCTGATCATGCGTATGCTGTCGTCCCTGGGGCGCATCGACCAGACCAAGGTGCGTTCCGGTCAGCTGGACGACGACGACTGGCCGCGGCTGACCTCGGCGGTCAACCTGCTGAACGACCGCAAGCTGTTCATCGACGATACCGCCGGCATCAGCCCATCGGAAATGCGTGCGCGCACCCGCCGCCTGGCTCGCGAGCATGGCGAGATCGCCATGATCATGGTCGACTACCTGCAGCTGATGCAGATCCCGGGCTCTGCCGGTGACAACCGGACCAACGAGATTTCCGAGATCTCCCGCTCGCTCAAGGCGCTGGCCAAGGAATTCAACTGCCCGGTAATCGCCCTGTCACAGCTCAACCGCTCCCTGGAGCAGCGCCCCAACAAGCGCCCGGTCAACTCCGACCTTCGTGAATCGGGTGCGATCGAGCAGGACGCCGACGTGATCATGTTCGTCTACCGTGACGAGGTGTATCACCCCGAGACCGAGCACAAGGGCGTGGCCGAGATCATCATCGGCAAGCAGCGTAACGGCCCCATCGGCTTCATTCGCCTGGCGTTCATCGGCAAGTACACCCGCTTCGAGAACCTCGCGCCGGGCATGTACAACTTCGACGACGACGAGTAATCACCGAGCCTATCCCCGGCAGCAGCGCTCCTGTGGGGGCCGGCTTGCCGGCGATAGGGCCAGGTGGAAGCTACAGATGAATCCGACCACCACCGTCGGATTTGGTCAAAATTTGTGCTATATTCCGCGCCCGCGATTTTCCTGCACATTAGAACCGGTCACTGACATGCAAGCAGCCAAACCACTCTACGACTATCCCAAGTACTGGGCCGAATGCTTCGGGCCAGCGCCGTTCCTGCCGATGAGCAGGGAGGAGATGGATCAGCTCGGCTGGGATTCCTGCGACATCATCATCGTGACCGGTGACGCCTACGTCGACCACGCATCGTTCGGCATGGCCATCATCGGCCGCCTGCTCGAGGCCCAGGGCTTCCGGGTGGGCATCATCGCCCAGCCGAACTGGCAGTCGAAGGACGACTTCATGAAGCTCGGCGAGCCGAACCTGTTCTTCGGGGTCGCGGCGGGCAACATGGACTCGATGATCAACCGCTACACCGCGGACAAGAAAATCCGTTCCGACGACGCCTACACGCCAGGCGGCATGGCCGGCAAGCGTCCGGACCGCGCCAGCCTGGTGTACAGCCAGCGCTGCAAGGAGGCCTACAAGCACGTGCCGATCGTGCTCGGCGGCATCGAGGCCTCGCTGCGCCGCATCGCCCATTACGACTACTGGCAGGACAAGGTCCGCCACTCGATCCTGGTCGACGCCAGTGCCGACATCCTGCTGTACGGCAACGCCGAACGCGCGATCGTCGAGGTTGCCCAGCGCCTGTCCCAGGGTGAAAGCATCGAGCACATCACCGATGTGCGCGGCACCGCGTTCATTCGTCGCGACACCCCGCAGGGCTGGTTCGAGATCGACTCCACCCGTATCGACCGCCCGGGCCGCGTCGACAAGATCATCAACCCGTACGTGAACACCCAGGACACCCAGGCCTGTGCCATCGAGCAGGCCAAGGGCGACCAGGAAGACCCGAACGAAGCCAAGGTCGTGCAGATCCTCGACAGCCCGAGCGTCACCCGCGAGAAGTCGGTGATCCGCCTGCCGTCGTTCGAGAAGGTGCGCAACGACCCGGTGCTCTATGCCCACGCCAACCGCGTGCTGCACCTGGAGACCAACCCGGGCAATGCCCGCGCCCTGGTGCAGAAGCATGGCGAGGTGGACGTGTGGTTCAACCCGCCTCCCATTCCCATGACCACCGAAGAGATGGACTATGTGTTCGGCATGCCCTATGCGCGCATCCCGCACCCGGCGTATGGCAAGGAGCGCATCCCGGCCTACGAGATGATCCGCTTCTCGGTGAACATCATGCGTGGCTGCTTCGGTGGCTGCACCTTCTGCTCGATCACCGAGCACGAAGGCCGGATCATCCAGAACCGCTCCCACGAGTCGATCCTGCACGAGATCGAGGAGATGCGCGACAAGGTGCCGGGCTTCACCGGCGTGGTCTCCGACCTCGGCGGCCCGACCGCCAACATGTACCGCATCGCCTGCAAGAGCCACGACATCGAGAAGCACTGCCGCAAGCCTTCGTGCGTGTTCCCGGGCATCTGCGAGAACCTCAACACCGACCACAGCTCGCTGATCGAGCTGTATCGCAAGGCTCGTGCCCTGCCGGGGGTCAAGAAGATCCTGATCGCCTCGGGCCTGCGCTACGACCTGGCGGTCGAGTCGCCGGAGTACGTGCGTGAGCTGGTCACCCACCACGTCGGTGGTTACCTGAAGATCGCCCCGGAGCACACCGAGCGTGGTCCGCTGGACAAGATGATGAAGCCGGGCATCGGCACCTACGACCGCTTCAAGCGCATGTTCGAGAAGTTCTCGAAAGAGGCGGGCAAGGAGCAGTACCTGATCCCTTATTTCATCGCCGCCCACCCGGGTACCACCGACGAAGACATGATGAACCTGGCCCTGTGGCTCAAGGGCAATGGCTTCCGCGCCGACCAGGTGCAGGCGTTCTATCCGTCGCCGATGGCTTCGGCCACCGCCATGTACCATTCGGGCAAGAACCCGCTGCGCAAGGTCACCTACAAGAGCGAAGGGGTGGAGATCGTCAAGAGCGAGGAGCAGCGCCGCTTGCACAAGGCGTTCCTGCGTTATCACGATCCAAAGGGCTGGCCGATGCTGCGCGAGGCGCTGCAGCGCATGGGCCGCGCCGACCTGATCGGGCCGGGCAAGCACCAGCTGATCCCGCTGCACCAGCCGGCGACCGACACTTACCAGAGTGCGCGGCGCAAGAACTCGACCCCGGCCGGCAGTCACAAGGTGGGCAAGGACCAGAAGATCCTCACCCAGCACACCGGCCTGCCGCCGCGTGCCAGCGATGGCAGCAAGCCGTGGGACAAGCGCGAGAAAGCCAAGGCCGAGGCGTTCGCCCGCAACCAGCAGGCGGCCAAGGAGCGCAAGGAAGCGGCCAAGGGTGGTGGCGGCAAGGGCAAGAAGCCGCGCCAGCCGGTCATTCCGCGCTGATCATAAAAGGGGCCGCGTTGCGGCCCATCGCCGGCAAGCCGGCTCCCACTAGGGCAAGGCATGTGCTGCACCTGTGGGAGCCGGCTTGCCGGCGATGGGCTGCAGCGCAGCCCCTTTTCGATTAATCAGGCTTCTTGTCCACCCACTTCGGCAACACCGGCGACTCGAATCGATCCATCCCGTCCAGCAACTCATCCGGCTGCTCCCCGAGCAACAGCATCGCCCGGTGCTGCGACCGCACGAAGCCTTCCTCGACAATATGGTCGAGGAACCCGCCGAGCTTCGCATAGAACCCATTCACATCGAGCAGGCCCAGCGGCTTGGCGTGATAGCCTAGTTGCCCCCAGGTCCACACCTCGAACAGCTCCTCCAGCGTACCCAGGCCACCCGGCAGGGCGATGAAGGCGTCGCTGAGTTCGGCCATGCGCGCCTTGCGCGCATGCATGCCATCCACCACCTCCAGGCGGGTCAGGCCCTTGTGGCCGATTTCGGCGTTCATCAGGCTTTGCGGGATGATGCCGACGACTTCACCTCCGGCAGCCATGGCGGCATCGGCGACGGTGCCCATCAGGCCGACCGCGCCGCCGCCGTACACCAGCGTCAGGCCACGGCGTGCGATGGTCTGGCCGAGGGCGACGGCGGCTTCACGGTAGGCAGGGTTGGCACCGATGCTGGCGCCACAGAAGACACAAACGGAACGTACAGGCATTGCTTATCTCCCTTTACATGCGCGCACAGGGTAAGGCGCATGCCTGTCGGTTCCAAGGGGATCATTCGGGGCGGGCGAATTCGCAGACTGCCGAACCGGCCGCGCCACAGGCGTAGGCTGCCAGCAGGCTGCGCATCATGCTGCTCAATGTCATGACATTGCTCCTAATTGAGAGGTTGTCTCATCGTCCATTAAGAGGGCATGATGTGCACTTTGATTGGTTGTATACAATCCATTGAACAAATCTACTGGCTGGCGACTTGACACCTCTTGACCCATATCAGGTACGGGCGTCCGGTTTTCAGGCAGTCTCGCAATTGATAAAACCCTGCCAAGGAGATTCATGATGTTTGCGAAAGCTGTAGCGGTATCCCTGCTGACCCTCGCCAGCGCCTCCGTCTTTGCCGCCGACTGCAAGGTGACTGTCGACTCGACCGACCAGATGTCGTTCAACACCAAGGAATTCACCGTCGACAAGAGCTGCAAGACCGTCGAGATCGAACTGACCCACGGTGGCAGCCTGCCGAAGAACGTCATGGGCCACAACCTGGTCATCAGCAAGACCGCCGACATGCAGGCCATCGCCACCGAAGGCATGTCGCAAGGCCTGGACAAGGATTACATCAAGGCCGACAACGCCGCGATCATCGGCCACACCAAGATGATCGGTGCCGGCGAAAAAGACACCTTCAAGCTCGATACTTCCAAGCTGGAAGCCGGTGGCGACTACAGCTTCTTCTGCACCTTCCCTGGCCACATCTCGATGATGAAGGGCAAGGTCGTCGTCAAGTAAGCGACGCCTGACGCAGTACCCTTGTGGGAGCGGGCTTGCCCCGCGATGGCGAAGGTGAAACCACCAACGTCATCGCAGGGCAGGCACGCTCCCACAGTTGTTTTCATAGCCGGATCAAGGGGCGAACGGCAGCTCGCGCTTGTGCTGGGTCTTGCGGTAGGTGGCGACGATGATGTCGAACGCCTCCTGGCTCACCGGCTCACCGTGCAGGAAGGCGTCGATCTGCTGGTAGGTCACGCCGTGGGACGCTTCGTCCGGCTTGCCCGGTTCGAGGTCTTCGAGGTCCGCGGTCGGTACTTTTTCCACCAGCGATTCCGGCGCGCCAAAGCTGCGCGCAATGGAGCGCACCTGGTTTTTCACCAGCCCGCTCAGCGGCGCCAGGTCGCAGGCCCCGTCACCGAACTTGGTGAAGAAGCCCATCACCGCTTCGGCCGCGTGATCCGTGCCGATCACCAGGCCCGCACGGGCACCGGCGACGGTGTATTGGGCGACCATGCGCGTGCGCGCCTTGACGTTGCCAACGACGAAGTCGACCAGGGTCGGCGAGCCGTTTTTCAGTTCCTCGACCTCCGCCGCCAAGGCCTTTACGGCTGGCGCGATGTCGATGGTGTGCACCTCGTCGGCCTTGATCACCTCCAGGCAGGCCTGGGCGTCGTGCTCGTCGTGCTGCACGTGGTACGGCAGGCGCACGGCGATGAAGGTATATGCCTTGTCGCCGGTTTCGTCGCGCAGCTCGCTGATGGCGCGCTGCGCGAGCAGGGCGGCGGTCAGCGAGTCGACACCGCCACTGATGCCCAGCACCAGGGTCTTGAGCCGGGCATTGGCCAGGCAGTCCTTGATGAACGCCACGCGCCGGGCCACTTCCTGCTCAAGGGCGGCAGCATCGGCGAATGGCGGCTGCACCTTGAGCGCCCGGGCAATCTCTTGCTGAACGGCTTGCATGGGTTACTCCTTGCTGGGGACTTTGAATACGTGGCGCATGTAAGCGACGAAGTTTTCGTCACGGCACTGCGTCTTGGCGGCTTCGTCGGAGATCTTCGCCACCGGCGAGCCGTTGCAGTCGGTCATTTTAAGCACGATGTTCATCGGTGCCACGCCGGGGATGTCGCACGTCAGGTTGGTACCGATGCCAAAGCTGACGTTGATGCGCCCGCGCAAGGCACGGAAGATTTCCAGCGAGCGGGTCAGGTTCAGGCCATCGGAGAACACCAGGGTCTTGGTCATCGGGTCGATACCGAGCTTCTGATAATGGGCGATGGCCTTTTCCGCCCAGGCCACCGGCTCGCCCGAATCGTGGCGCAGGCCATCGAACAGCTTGGCGAAGTACAGGTCGAAATCCTTCAGGAAGGCATCCATGGTGATGCAGTCGGTCAGGGCGATGCCGAGCAGTCCACGGTACTCGCGCACCCAGCAGTCCAGGGCGGCGATCTGGCTGTCGATCAGCCGTGGGCCTAGCTGCTGGTGGGCCATGATCCATTCGTGGGCCATGGTGCCCAGGGGCTTGATATCCAGCTTCCATGCCAGGTCGACGTTGCTGGTGCCGACGAAGCGGCCCGGGAACTCATCGCGCAGCACCCGCACCACGTCTTCCTGCACGCGGCTGGAGAAGCGCCGGCGGGTGCCAAAGTCGGCCACCTGCAGTTCGGCCAGTTCGTCGACGCTGGCGTGGGCGCGCAGCCAGTCGAACTTGCGATATAGCTGGTCGCGGGCTTCGGCCAGGCGCATGCGCGGGTGCAGGTGGCGGTTGCGCACTTCGCTGATGATGGCCAGCAGCGGCACTTCGAACAGGATCACATGCAGCCATGGGCCTTTCAGGCGCAGGAACAGTTGGTCGTTCTCGATGCCGATACGCACATAGCGCAGGTTGAAACGGAACAGGCGCAGGAAGCGCAGGAAGTCTGGCTTGAGGAAATTGATGCGCTCGAGGAAGGCCAGTTGACCGTCATCCAGGGTCAGCTCGCTGAGCAGCTCGAGCTGGTTGCGGATCTCGCCCAGGTAGGGGCGCAGGTCCTCGCCGTTGCGGCAGCGAAACTCCCACTCGACATCGGCGTCCGGGTAGTTGTGCAGGACGCCCTGCATCATTGTGAGCTTGTAGAAGTCGGTGTCGAGCAGGTTGTGCACGATGCGCTCGGCGAATGCGCTCTCGCTCATCAGGGGGAAGCTCCAAAGCGGGCAATGGCGGCTATTGTGCCAGCCTTTTGCTTTTGCATGTGCTCACATCGCGGGGCAAGCCTGCTCCCGCATCGCCCGCGATCATGGCCGCGACAGGTAATTTACCGTGCGCCAGCTAGCCTTCAAACAGTGCTCCCTGTAGCAGTCGCGCACCAGTGGTGTGCAGTTCGGTGACGTCCGCTGTTACAGCGCGGTTGCACGTTAACACTTGCGAGGGTTGCAATGATGGCGGGCGATGGTTGCTCCTTGTCTAGGCGTGTGGGTGCCACTTGCCGTGCGGCAGACGGTTGCACGCTCAATAAAGAAAAGGCCGCCGGTCGCCTCTGTTCATCCCTTGTCGTGTGTTTTCCCGGAAGACAAAACCACTGGCACGGCCCTTGCTCGGAGCACAGGGCTGAGAAGTTGTAGTGCCAACCAAAAAAAATATTCTAGGAGCACCACCTCATGTCGCAGACGTTTTACAAGAAAGGTTTCCTGGCACTGGCTGTAGCCACCGCACTGGGTGTTTCTTCGTATGTTCAGGCCGACATCAAGATCGGCGTCGCGGGCCCGATGACCGGAGCCAACGCAGCGTTTGGCGAGCAGTACATGAAAGGTGCGCAGGCCGCGGCCGACGTGATCAACAAGGCCGGCGGCGTCAACGGCGAGAAGATCGTGCTGGTCAAGGGCGATGACGCTTGCGAGCCGAAGCAGGCAGTATCCGTGGCCAACCGCCTGGTCGACCAGGACAAGGTGGCGGGCGTGGTCGGTCACTTCTGCTCCTCCAACACCATCCCCGCTTCCGAGGTTTACGATGAGGCCGGCGTGATCGCCATCACTCCCGGCTCCACCAACCCGCAGGTGACCGAGCGCGGCCTGTCCGCGATGTTCCGCATGTGCGGCCGTGACGACCAGCAGGGCATCGTCGCCGGCAACTACATTGTCGACGTGCTCAAGGGCAAGAAGGTGGTGGTGCTGCACGACAAGGACACCTATGGCCAGGGTCTGGCCGACGCCACCAAGGCCCAGCTGATCAAGCGCGGCGTCACCCCGGTGCTGTACGAGGGCCTGACCCGCGGCGAGAAAGACTTTAGCGCCGTGGTCACCAAGATCCGCGCCGCCGGTGCCGACGTCGTCTACTTCGGCGGCCTGCACCCGGAGGCAGGCCCTCTGGTGCGCCAGCTGCGCGAGCAGGGCCTGAAGGACGTGGCATTCATGTCCGACGACGGCATCGTCACCGACGAACTGGTGGCCACCGCCGGCGGCGCCCAGTACACCAATGGCGTGTACATGACCTTCGGCGCCGACCCGCGCCTGCTGCCCGACAGCAAGGCGGTGGTCGAGGAGTTCCGCAAGAACGGCACCGAGCCTGAAGGCTACACCCTGTATGCCTACGCATCGGTGCAGGCCCTGGCCGCCGCGTTCAACGGCGCCAAGTCGAACAAGGGCGAGGACGCCGCCAAGTGGCTCAAGGCCAACCCGGTCAAGACCGTCATGGGCGAGAAGAAGTGGGACCAGAAGGGCGACCTGACGGTTTCCGACTACGTGGTCTACCAGTGGGATGCCAACGGCAAGTACCACCAGCTGGAAAAACAAAAATAACAATGGCATCCGGCCCGGGCGCGCGATGCCCCGGGCCGTTGCCCCGCGGTACCTGTCTTTGTCAGTAGATGTGCACAGTTCTGCGCTGCGAGGGCCGCTGCACCCGGGCCCTGCGTGGTCGGCGCTCGTGCAATCTCAATCAGGTGAGATTGCGTTATGGATGGTATTTTCCTGCAGCAACTGGTCAACGGCCTGACCCTCGGGTCGGTCTATGGCCTGATCGCCATCGGCTACACAATGGTCTATGGCATCATCGGCATGATCAACTTCGCGCACGGCGAGGTGTACATGATCTCCGCGTACCTCGCGGCGATCAGCCTGGCATTGCTGGCCTACTTCGGTATCGAGTCGTTTCCGCTGCTGATGCTGGGCACCCTGTTGTTCACCATCGTCGTCACCGGCGTCTACGGCTTCACCATCGAACGCATCGCCTACAAACCCCTGCGCAACTCCACTCGCCTCGCGCCCTTGATCAGCGCCATCGGCATTTCGCTGATCCTGCAGAACTACGCGCAGATCAGCCAGGGTGCCCGCCAGCAAGGCGTACCGACCCTGCTTGAAGGCGCCATGCGTGTCGAAGTGGGCACCGGTTTCGTGCAACTGACCTACACCAAGATCTTCATCCTGGTGGCTGCCTTCGTCGGCATGGCACTGCTCACCTACGTGATCAAGTACACCAAGCTCGGGCGCATGTGCCGGGCCACGCAACAAGACCGCAAGATGGCCTCGATCCTGGGCATCAATACCGACCGGGTAATCTCCTACGTGTTCGTCATCGGTGCGGTGATGGCTGCGCTGGCCGGCGTGCTGATCACCATGAACTACGGCACCTTCGATTTCTACGCCGGCTTCATCATCGGTATCAAGGCCTTCACCGCCGCGGTGCTCGGCGGCATTGGCTCGCTGCCGGGGGCCATGCTTGGTGGGATCATCCTGGGGATTTCCGAATCGTTGTTCTCCGGCCTGATCAACTCCGACTACAAGGACGTGTTCAGCTTCTCGCTGCTGGTGATGATCCTCATCTTCCGTCCCCAAGGCCTGCTGGGTCGCCCGCTCGTGGCTAAGGTGTGAAACATGTCCGTTGCCAATACTGCCTCTGCTTCGCAAACCAAGGGTTTCGACCTTAAACGCAGCCTGCTGGAGACCCTCGTCGCGGGCCTGCTGGCCCTTATCGTCTTCGGCCCCGTCGTCGGCGTTGTGCTCGATGGCTACACGTTCAATGCCGAACCCGCCCGCGTGGCCTGGCTGGTCGGCGGCGTGATGGTCGGGCGATTCATCCTCAGCCTGTTCCTGCAAACGCCGACCGGCCAACGCATGCTTCAGGGCTTCGACAGCGGCGGCTCGGGCGTGCATGTGCTGGCGCCGAACTACAAGTCGCGCCTGCGCTACATCATCCCGGCGCTGATCGTTATCGCCATCGTGTTCCCGATCTTTGCCAACAAGTACCTGCTGACCGTGGTCATCCTCGGCCTGATCTATGTGTTGCTGGGGCTGGGCCTGAACATCGTGGTCGGCCTGGCCGGCCTGCTCGACCTGGGCTATGTGGCGTTCTACGCGATCGGTGCCTACGGCCTGGCGCTGGGCTACCAGTACCTGGGCCTGGGCTTCTGGAGCGTGCTGCCGCTGGCGGCCATCGCCGCGGCGCTGGCGGGGTGCATCCTCGGCTTCCCGGTGTTGCGCATGCATGGCGACTACCTGGCCATCGTCACCCTTGGCTTCGGTGAAATCATCCGCCTGGTGCTGAACAACTGGCTGTCGTTCACTGGCGGCCCCAACGGCATGCCGGCGCCGTCGCCGACCTTCCTGGGCCTGGAGTTCGGCCGCCGGGCCAAGGATGGCGGGGTGCCGATCCACGAGTTCTTCGGCTTCGAATACAACGCCAACCTCAAGTTCGTGTTCATCTACGCGGTGCTGTTCCTGGTGGTGCTGGCGGTGCTCTACGTCAAGCACCGGCTGACCCGCATGCCGGTGGGCCGCGCCTGGGAAGCCTTGCGCGAGGACGAGATCGCCTGCCGCTCGATGGGCCTGAACCACGTACTGGTCAAGCTTTCCGCGTTCACCCTCGGCGCGTCTACCGCAGGCCTTGCCGGGGTGTTCTTTGCCACCTACCAGGGCTTCGTCAACCCATCGTCGTTCACCTTCTTCGAGTCCGCGCTGATCCTGGCCATCGTCGTGCTCGGCGGCATGGGCTCGACCGTGGGCGTGGTGATCGCGGCGTTCGTGCTGACCGTGGCGCCCGAGCTGCTGCGCAGCTTCTCCGAATACCGGGTGCTGCTGTTCGGCGTGCTGATGGTGCTGATGATGATCTGGCGACCGCGGGGGCTGATCCGCATCAGCCGTACCGGCGTGGTCCCGCGTAAAGGAGTGGCGCCATGAGCGACGAAGTCATTCTGTCTGTAGACAACCTGATGATGCAGTTCGGTGGGATCAAGGCGCTCAGCGATGTCAGCCTGCAGGTCAAACGCAATCAGATCTTCGCCCTGATCGGCCCCAATGGCGCGGGCAAGACCACGGTGTTCAACTGCCTCACGGGCTTCTACAAGGCTACCGGCGGGCGGATCGAACTGAACGTGCGCGGCAGCCACACCAACGTCATCCAGCTGCTCGGCGAGCGCTTCCGGGCGGCGGACTTCGTTTCGCCGGCACGCTTCGCCAACCGCCTGTACTACAAGATGTTCGGCGGTACCCACCTGGTCAACCGCGCCGGGCTGGCGCGCACTTTCCAGAACATCCGCCTGTTCAAGGAAATGTCGGTGGTGGAGAACCTGCTAGTGGCCCAGCACATGTGGGTCAACCGCAACCTGCTGGCCGGGGTGCTCAATACCCCGGGTTATCGCAAGGCCGAGAGCGATGCCCTCGACCATGCGTTCTACTGGCTGGAGGTGGTCGACCTGGTGGACTGCGCCAACCGCCTGGCCGGTGAGCTGTCCTACGGGCAGCAGCGCCGCCTGGAGATTGCCCGGGCCATGTGCACCCGGCCGAAGATCATCTGCCTGGACGAACCGGCTGCCGGCCTCAACCCCCAGGAAACCGAAGCGCTGAGCCGCATGATCCGCGTGCTGCGCGACGAGCATGACATCACCGTGGTGCTGATCGAGCACGACATGGGCATGGTCATGAGCATCTCCGACCACATCGTCGTGCTCGACCACGGCAACGTGATCGCCGAGGGATCACCGCAGGATATCCGCCACAACCCGACGGTGATTGCCGCCTACCTGGGTGCCGACGAAGAGGAACTGACATGAGCGCGCCCATTCTCGAGCTGAAGGACCTGGATGTGTTCTATGGGCCGATCCAGGCCCTGAAGAAGGTCTCGATGCACATCAACGAGGGCGAGACGGTGAGCCTGATCGGCGCCAACGGCGCGGGCAAGTCCACGCTGCTGATGTCGATCTTCGGCCAGCCGCGCGCGGCATCCGGGCAGATCGTGTATCGCGGCACCGACATCACCCGCAAGTCGTCGCACTACATCGCGTCCAATGGCATCGCCCAGTCCCCGGAGGGGCGTCGTGTGTTCCCCGACATGAGCGTCGAGGAAAACCTGATGATGGGCACCATCCCGATCGGCGACAAGCATGCAGATCAGGACATGCAGCGCATGTACGAACTGTTTCCGCGGCTCAAGGAGCGGCGCAACCAGCGGGCCATGACCATGTCCGGGGGGGAGCAGCAGATGCTGGCGATTGCCCGGGCGCTGATGAGCCGGCCCAAGCTGTTGCTGCTCGATGAGCCGTCGCTGGGGCTGGCGCCGATCGTGGTCAAGCAGATCTTCTCGACCCTGCGCGAGCTGGCGCAGACCGGGATGACCATTTTCCTGGTCGAGCAAAATGCCAACCATGCATTGAAGCTGTCGGACAGGGCCTATGTGATGGTCAACGGGCAGATTCGCATGACCGGGACTGGGCAGGAGCTGTTGGTCAACGAGGAGGTGCGTAACGCCTACCTGGGCGGGCACTGATCCAGCACTGGGGCCGCAGCGCGGCCCTTTCGCCGGCAAGCCGGCTCCCACAGGGGTGGTGCTTGGCTTGAGGGCCATGCAACCGGAGTGGGAGCCGGCTTGCCGGCGAAGGGGGCTGCCATGCAGCCCCAACCCAAGTCAGTCGAGATGTGGACAAGTTGTCGCATATCTTTCTCGAAGCACTCCACAACTCCCACGCAAGCTATTGTTTCCACAGCTGGAAAACTTTCCACGGATTATGTGGAACCGCCTGTGGAAAACATGGTGGCACCTTGCTCAAGCCCTTGTGTACCGCAGCCTCCAAGGAACTGTTCGTTTTTTGATCAGGTCTTGCTTGTGCATGATTTATTGAGGGTTTTTAGCAGCAGCGCGGTTCATCCACAGCTATCTGAGTTCTGTGGATAAGTCTGTGAAAAAACTTTGGACAGACCGCCGCAGACGGCAGGTTGAAAGCGTTGCGCCATCACGGGCAGATGTCCACAGCAAGCAAAGGTTCCCTGGAACCGACAAGTTGCCCCCAATCTGTGGGGAAAGCCTTGTGGATAAGATGCGCATAGCCTGACGAAAGCCCGCAATCACGGGGCTTTTCAGCGTCTGTACGTTTTTTGACCAGTGGCTGAAACGGTTGTCGACAACGCTTGCGCCGGGCATGCTGCAAGGCCTGCCGAGCACACCCAAGGAGAAGAGCATGACGTCCACCGTATTCATCACTGGCGCGACTTCCGGTTTCGGTGAGGCCACCGCCCGCCGTTTCGCCGATGCTGGCTGGAAGCTGGTGCTCACCGGTCGCCGCAAGGAGCGCCTGGATGCGCTGTGCCAAGAACTCTCGGCCAAGACCGAGGTGCATGGGCTGGTGGTCGATGTGCGTGATCGCCAGGCCATGGAGGCCGCCATCGCCAGCCTGCCGCCGAGCTTCGACAAGCTCCAGGGCCTGGTCAACAATGCCGGCCTGGCATTGGGTGTGGATGCGGCGCAGAACTGCAGCCTGGACGACTGGGAAACCATGGTCGACACCAACATCAAAGGCCTGATGTACACCACCCGCTTGCTGTTGCCGCGCCTGATCGCCCACGGGCGCGGCGCGTCGATTCTCAATGTCGGTTCGGTAGCGGGCAACTACCCGTACCCCGGCGCGAATGTGTATGGCGGCACCAAGGCCTTCGTCGGCCAGTTCTCGCTGAGCCTGCGCTGCGACCTGCGCGGCACTGGCGTGCGGGTCAGCAACATCGAGCCGGGGCTGTGCGAAAGCGAGTTCTCGCTGGTGCGTTTCGGCGGCGACCAAGCCAAGTACGACGCCACCTACGCCGGTGCCGAGCCGATCCAGCCGCAGGACATCGCCGAGACCATCTTCTGGATCCTCAACCAGCCGGCGCATATCAATATCAACAGCCTTGAGCTGATGCCAGTGAGCCAGGACTGGGCAGGGTTCTCGATCGATCGCTCGCTCAAGGGCTGATGCGCTGCAAGCCCGCTCCCATGCCTGTACGACGCGGGAGCGGCGGTGCGCCGATGCGACTTGCCCCGCGATTGTGTCAGATCAGGCGCTGCAAGCCTTCCAGGCAAGTCGCCAGGTGGTAGGGCGTGGTCGAAGGCATGTCATGGCGGCTCACTGCCCCCTCGCCATCGCGGCACTCATGCCAGCCGCCTTCATGCAGGAAGCGTGACTCCAGCGCCGTGAGCTGTTCCAGCAGCCGCGCCTCGCTTCCCGGTCGCAGGGCCAGTGCCCGCAGGTACTCCACCTGCGCCCAGATACGCTGTGTCGCGTCGATCACCTTGCCGTCCACATCCAGCATCGCCAGTACCGCAGCATCCTTCACGCCGCACTGTTCGGCGAAGTCGAAGGCCCGCTCGATGGAGGCATGCAGCGCAGTACCGCGCAGCAACTCGGAAGTGTCGAGCAGATAGAACCATTCGAACTGGTGTCCCGGCTCGAACCAGTTATCCACAGCCCCGCGCGGTTTCTCCAGCATCAGGCCGTGTTGCGGCTCGATGAACTGCGCCTGCAAGCCGTCGCACAGCTGCAACAGCGAGTGACGCACCTCTTCATCCTCACGTACCGCCAGCACTTGCAGGAAGGCTTCGGCCAGGTGCATCTGCGGGTTCTGCAGCGGGCCGCTGCCCAGGTCTGACCAATCCTCACCCAGGCTGGCCTCGTACAGGCCATCGTCGCGGGCGAACTGCTCGTGGATCACCTCGAGGGCACCATTGAGCGTGGCTTCCACCAGCCCTTCGCCGACCTTGCCCAGGTAATGGGCGCAGGCGAAGACGATGAAGGCATGGGTGTAGAGGTCCTTGCGCCGGTCCAGCGGCTTGCCCTGGGCGTCGATGCTGTAGAACCAGCCGCCGTGCTCGGCGTCGTGGAAGTGCTTCTGCAGTGAGCGGAACAGCGCCGCGGCGCGCTCGGCGGCGCCCGGTTGTTCTATACGGCTGCTGAACAGGTACAGCTGGCGGGCGCAGGCCATGGCCCGGTAGCGTTGCACCGGCAGTGGCCGGTGCTGGGTGTCGAGGGCCTCGTAGGGCAGTGCCATGTCGGCGTTCCAGCCTGGGCCTTGCCACAGCGGCACGATGCGATCGGCGAAGTGCTGTTGGAAACGGGTCAGTGCGGGGCGGGGGTCGGACATGGTGGCGCTCGTGGACGGTCGGGCAGGGCGCCATGGTAGCAGAAGTGGCCAGTGGTTCGTGGGAGCGGGCAGCGTGGGAGCGGCGATGCGGCGACCCGACTTGCCTCGCGATGGCGCTATCGCGGGGCAAGCGCGCTCCCACGATCCTGTTTGGGCAAGAGCGTCAGCCTGGATTGCCCAGCCCCTGCCAGTGCCGAGCGCCGACAAAAATGAAGCGCAACTGCTGGGTGATCTTTTCCTGTGCCGTCAGCGCCTGTGCATGGCCCGGTTCGGGGCTGTCGATCAGCTCGGGCAGGGTGGCGAACACGGTCTTGACCACCAGGTCGGCCATCACCGCCAGGGCGGCGCCGTCCAGGTGCCGCCAGCGCGGCATGCGCGCAAGGTCGGTGGCCAGGTCGCTGCTGATGTCCTGGCGCAGGCGGGCGATGGCTTGGCGCACCGGTTGCGAGCCGCCGTACTGCTCGCGGGCGAGGAACAGGAACTGCGCGCGGTGGGCGGCGACCACGTCGAGGAAGATGCGCACCGAGGCATCGGTGATGCCACCCAGTTCGAATTCGTTATGGCGCACCAGGCGGATGGTCTGGCGGAAGGTGGTGTCCACCTCGGCGACCAGGGCCAGGCCCAGGGCGTCCATGTCGGGGAAATGACGGTAGAAGCCAGTGGGCACGATGCCGGCGGCCTTGGCCACCTCGCGCAGGCTGATGCTGCCGAAACCCCGGCCGCTTTCCATGAGCAGGCAGGCGGCATCCAGCAGGGCCTGGCGGGTTTGTAGCTTCTGTTCGGCGCGCGGCAGCATGGGCAGGCTTCTATGACGGTACGGCTGGGCATTCTGGATAGAAAAACGAAGCCCGGTCAATGGACCGGGCTTGGAGGGGTGCAGCTGCTACGCGGAGGGTTGTTGTTTTCGGCCATGGCGATCAGCTCACACGGCTGAGTTCGACCAGGCGATCCGAGCCACCCTCGGCTACACGGTTGTTGCGTTCGTTGAGGCGATCGGAACCACCTTCGGCGACGCGGTCGTTGCGTTCGATCAGGCGATCGGAACCACCCTCGGCGACGCGGTCGTTGCGTTCGATCAGGCGATCGGAGCCCCCTTCGGCGACACGGTCGTTGCGTTCGATCAGGCGATCGGAACCACCCTCGGCGACACGGTCATTGCGTTCAATCAGGCGATCAGAGCCACCTTCGGCAACACGGTTGTTACGTTCGAGCAGGCGTTCGGCACCGCCTTCGGCCACGCGGCCTGCACGTTCCTGCAGGCGCTCGGCGCCACCTTCTGCCAGGGTGTTCAGCGGTTGGCTGACGGTGATGGCGCTGGAGCGCGACTCGGCGCTCAGGTGCTGGTCTTCGGCTGGCAGGGCGAAGGCGTTGGCAGCAAGTACAGACAGGGTCAGGCTCAGCAGCAGATGGCGTTTCATGATTCGGTGCTCCTCTGGGGGGCTGGAAAGTGGGTACGGAGCCAATGCTACGCCCGGTAACTCCAGAGAAAAGTTCATCAGGATAATGGTAACAATCGACGGCATTGATACTGTGCTTGGAGCGCTCTGGCTCAATGTTTTCGGCGATGCGCCGAGTATTGAGGCACGCCGACTCCCCGGTAACACTGCCACGCTCCGTAGACCAAAAGCTGAGAAAATCGTCAGGAAAATCTTGGTTATCATGCTGCGCGGATTAAACCCGGCGGGTTTTCATCAGTCCGACATAATGAGTGCCATCGTCGCGCCGCCTTCCATGCAGTCAGGAGAATCACGCAATGACGCGCCCTGCCAGAATCATCGTCTGGACCCTCGCCACCCTGGCCACCCTGTTGGCAATCCTGGTGGTGGTGATCGCCACCTTCGACTGGAACCGCGTCAAGCCGTTGCTCAACGAGAAAGTCTCCGAAGCCCTGCACCGGCCTTTCGCGATCAATGGCAACCTCGCGGTGCACTGGCGCACCGAACCCGAGGAGGGCGGCTGGCGTGCCTTCGTGCCCTGGCCGCACTTCACCGCCGAAGACCTCACCCTGGGCAACCCCGAATGGCTCAAGGAGCCGCGCATGGTGGGCCTGGAGCGGGTGGATTTTCGCCTGGCGCCGTTGCCGCTGATCGTCCAGCGCATCAGCATCCCGCGCATCGACCTGGTCAAGCCCAGTGCCAGCCTCACCCGCCTGGTCGATGGCCGGGCCAACTGGGTGTTCGACTTCGGGCCCAAGGATGAGCACGAGGAGCCGTCGAAGTGGGTGCTGGACATCGGCGCGATCGGCTTCGACCAAGGCAATGTCAGCTTCGACGACCAGACCCTGAAAACCAGCATGAAAGTGCAGGTCGACCCGCTGGGCAAGCCGATTCCGTTCAGCGACATCGTCGGCAAGGCCCGCGCCGAGAAGGCCGGCAACGCCCAGGACTATGCCTTCGGCTTCAAGGCCCAGGGGCGCTACAAGGGCCAGGCGGTGGCCGGCACCGGCAAGATCGGCGGCCTGCTGGCGCTGCAGGATGCCAGCCAGCCGTTCCCGCTGCAGGCCGACGTGCGCATCGGCGATACCCACGTGGCCCTTGCCGGTACCCTGACCGACCCCCGGAACCTGGGGGCCCTCGACCTGCGCCTGAAGCTCTCCGGCAGCAGCTTGGGCAACCTCTACCCGCTGACCGGCGTGACCCTGCCCGACACGCCACCCTACGCCACCGACGGCCACCTGAGCGCCAACCTGCATGCCGCCGAGGGCGCGCATTTCCGCTATGAAGGCTTCAACGGCAAGATCGGCGACAGTGATATCCATGGTGACCTGGCCTTCGTCGCCAGCCAGCCCCGGCCGAAACTGTCCGGCAACCTGGTTTCCAATCAACTGCTGTTCAAGGACCTGGCACCGTTGATCGGCGCCGATTCGAACGCCGAGCAGAAGGCCCGTGGCGGCGCCAGCAAGCAGCCGGCCAACAAGGTGTTGCCGGTAGAGGAGTTCCGCACCGAGCGCTGGCGGGCGATGGATGCCGACGTGACCTTCGCCGGCAAGCGCATCGTGCACAGCGAGAAACTACCGTTCAATGACCTGTCTGCCCATGTGATTCTCGAGGATGGCCTGCTGCGCCTGGAACCGCTGCGCTTCGGCGTGGCCGGGGGCAGCCTCGATTCCAACATCCGCCTGGACGGGCGCAGCACGCCGATGCAGGGGCGCGCCCAGCTCACCGCCCGGGGCTTCAAGCTCAAGCAATTGTTCCCCAGCTTCGCGCCCATGCAGACCAGCTTCGGCGAGCTCAACGGCGACGCCGATATCAGTGGCCGGGGCAACTCGGTGGCGGCGTTGCTCGGCACTTCCAACGGCGACCTGCGCCTGCTGATCAACGATGGCGCCATCAGCCGCAGCCTGATGGAGATCGCCGGGCTCAACGTGGGCAACTACGTGATCGGCAAGCTGTTTGGCGATGAGGAAGTGAAGATAAACTGTGCCGCGGCCGATGTCGGCATCAAGGAGGGCCTGGCGACCACCCGCCTGTTCGTTTTCGATACCGAGAACGCGATCATCTACATTAACGGCACGGCCAATTTCGCCAGCGAGCAACTGGACCTGAAGATCACCCCGGAATCGAAAGGGTTGCGGCTGTTCTCGCTGCGCTCGCCGTTGTATGTGCGCGGGCCGTTTGCCAAGCCCAGTGCCGGCGTGCAGGCAGTACCGCTGGCTTTGCGCGGTGCGGGGATGGTGGCCTTGGGTGTGGTGGCGGGGCCGGCGGCGGGGCTGCTGGCGCTGATCGCGCCGAGCAGCGGCGATGTGCCCAACCAGTGCACGCCGTTGTTGCAGCAGATGCGCGCCGGCAAGGCGCCGGCGGCGGTGAAGGCCAAGAAGTAGGGCCGCTTTGCGGCCCGATCGCTCCCACAGTTATCACCGATCGCCTGTGGGAGCCGGCTTGCCGGCGATTGGGGCGCACAGCGCCCCCAACACTACAAGCCCTGCAACAGATCCGACATATCGTCGGCGTGCTCTTCTTCCTGGGCCAGGATGTCTTCGAAGATGCGCCGCGTGGTCGGGTCTTTATCGCCGATGTACTGGATGATCTCGCGGTAGCTGTCGATGGCGATCCGTTCGGCTACCAGATCCTCCAGCACCATCTCCTTCAATGAACTGCCCGCCACGTACTGGGCATGGGAATTCTTGGTCAGGTTGTCGGGGTTGAAGTCCGGCTCGCCGCCCAGCTGTACGATGCGTTCGGCCAGCTTGTCGGCATGCTCGGCTTCCTGGGTGGCGTGCTCGAGGAACTCCTCGGCGGCGACGCTGGCCTTGATACCGCTGGCCATGAAGTAGTGACGCTTGTAGCGCAGCACGCAGACCAGCTCGGTGGCCAGCGACTCGTTGAGCAGGCGCAGGATATTCTCGCGATCGGCGTGGTAACCCTCGGTCACCGCGCCTTGCTCGACATGCTGGCGGGCACGTTCGCGCAGGGTTTTCACATCGGTCAGTTCAACGCTCATGTTCATCTCCGAAAGGATCAGGGTGGTCATGGGGTGTCATGCGCCGTGGACGGCGTCGCTGTCTTCCTGGCGTTGCTTGCAGGTCTTGAAGCCCTTGGCGTCGACATGGCCGGTGGCGTCGAAGCGCACGTAATAGGGCTGTTGCTGGCCATCGCGGTTGAGGATGTAGTCGTTGCAGGTGCCGCCGTGGGGCAGGTCGCTGACATTCGACGGGCTGCCGCCGATGGCGATGACCTTCTGCATGGTCATGCCGTGCTCCACCTGCTTGACCAGCGGCTCGTCGCGGTAGGTGACGTAGTCCACCGGGTTTTCCGGGCGGCTGCCGCAGGCGGCGAGGGTCGCGCTTGCCAGAAGGATGGCCAGGGTGTGCTTGTACATGGTCCCGCTCCTTGCTCAGGGTCTGTTCTGCTTGGAACCGCGCAGCGCGCCGGGAGTTCGATTGCGAATGACGCAGGGCACGCTGTAGTGTGGGCCGGTCGTCCATGGAAAAGGGCAGGGTGATGAGTCAGGAACTGGCCACGCGTTATCCACTGGTGCTGGTGCCGGGCATGCTCGGTTTCGTGCGGGCACTGCTGTATCCCTACTGGTTCGGCATTGTCCCGGCATTGCGCCGGGGCGGCGCGCAGGTATATCCGGTGCAGATATCGCCGCTGCATTCCAGTGAGGTGCGCGGCGAGCAGCTGTTGATCATCATCGAGGACATCTGCCAGCGGACGGGGGTCGAGAAGGTCAACCTGATCGGCCACAGCCAGGGCGCGCTCAGTGCCCGCTATGCGGCGGCGAAGCGGCCAGACCGGGTGGCCTCGGTGACCTCGGTGGCCGGCCCCAACCATGGCTCGGAGCTGGCCGACCACCTTGAACGCACGGCGCCGGGCGACTCTGCCAAGGGGCGCATCCTCAAGGCCGTGCTGCATGGTTTCGCCGTGCTGCTGGGCTGGCTGGAGACCGGCTGGCGCCGGGATCCGCTGCCGATCGACGTGCATGCCTCGCACCAGTCGCTGACCAGCGCCGGGGTGGCGCTGTTCAACCAGGCTTATCCACAGGGGCTGCCCGAGGTCTGGGGCGGCGAGGGGCCGGCCGAGGTGAACGGCGTACGTTACTACTCCTGGTCAGGCACCTTGCAGCCGGGCCGCACCGACCAGGGCTTGAACCGCTTCGACGGCAGCAATCGCTTCTGCCGCTTGTTTGCCCGCAGCTTCGTGCGCGAGAAGGGCCACTGCGACGGCATGGTCGGGCGCTTCAGCTCGCACCTGGGCCAGGTGATCGGCGACGACTATCCGCTCGACCACCTGGACATCGTCAACCAGTCCCTCGGCGCGGTGGGCAAGGGCGCCGAACCGGTGCGGCTGTTCACCGAACATGCCGCACGGCTCAAGGCCGCGGGGGTGTGACCGTGCGACGTACTGGCGTTGTCCAGCGCTCGGCCAGCAGCACGCCGACCAGTGTCAGCAAACCGCCGACCAGGTGATAACTGGCCAATTGCTCGTCCAGCACCACGGCGGCGATCACCGCCGTGACCACCGGCAGCAGGTTGAAGAACAGCGTGGTGCGGCTCGGGCCCAGGCGATGCACGGCCTGCATCCATACTCGCGGCGCGACCATCGAGGCCAGCAGGCCGGCATACAGCACCAGGCCGAGGTTGTGGCCGTTCAGCCCGGTCTTCGGTGACAGCACAAACAGCGGCAGCAGCACCAGGATCGCCACCAGCACCTGCAGGTAGAGCAATTGCAGCGGCGGCAGGCGCAGCTGCCATTTCTTCAGCAGGAAGCTGTACAGCGCATAGGCGAGGGTGGCCACCAGCATCATCAGGTCGCCACTGTTCAGGCCCTGGTGCAGCAGCGTGCCAGGCTGCCCGGCCGAGACGACTTCAAGCACGCCGAAGAACGACACGATCGCGCCCAGCAGCGCGCCGTAGCTCAGGCGCTGGCCCAGCCAGGCGATGGACAGGGCCAGTGACATCAGCGGCATCAGCGAGAGGATGATGCCCATGTTGGTGGCGCTGGTGATGCTGGCGGCGAAGTACGCCAGGCTCTGGTAGATGGCCATGCCCAGCACGCCCAGCACGAACACCTTGCCCAGGTGCGGGCGGATCGCCGCGCGGTTGCGCCAGACCTGGGGCAACAGGAACGGCGTGAACAACAGGCCGGCCAGCAGCCAGCGGTAGAAACCGATCTCGGCCGGGAAGATGGCCCCCGCGGACATCTTGGTGACCACGGTGTTGCCGGCCCAGATGAGGATGGCGATGAGGGGGAAGAGGTAGTTCATTGGGACTCTCAGGTAACGGGTGTCCTCTGCAGGAGCGGGCTCGCCCCCTCCTACAGGGAGGGTGTGACGGCGGGTATTATCGCTTGTCTGCTTGCATGCCTATACTTCCATCCAGACAACCTACCCCGCGAAGCAGACAGCATGGCCCGCAAGTACCTCGACATTCCGCGCTTCGACCAGCTCCCGGCCCCGGTGTACTTTCGCTACGACGAATTCGGTGCCGACACCCACAGCGCCCCGCACCGTCACCCCTGGGGCCAGCTCAACTACGCATCCCATGGCCTGATGCACCTGGACGTCGAAGGCCAGCGCTTCATCTCGCCGCCGCACTACGCCGTGTGGGTGCCGCCGGATACCGAGCATGGCTGCTACAACCCCCAGGCCATCGTCTACCGCTCGGTCTACCTTGACCGCAGCTTGTGTGCCGGGCTGCCTGCACAACCCTGCAGCCTGGTGATCAGCGACATCCTCAAGGCGATCCTCGGCGACTTCGCCCGCCGCGACCTGCGCATCGCCCGGGACGAGCGTGACCAGCGCCTGGCACAGGTGCTGCTGGACCAGTTGCACCTGGCGCAGACCCAGACCTGCTACCTGCCGTTCGCCCGCAGCGACAGCCTGCGCCAGGTGCTTGAAGGATTGCATGGCGAACCCGGCGACAACCGCCCGCTGGCCCACTGGGCCGCGCAGGTGCATGTCAGCGAACGCACCCTGGCGCGGCAGTTCCTGCGTGAACTGGGGATGAGCTTCGGCGAATGGCGCCTGCGCCTGCGCTTTCTACGCGCCATCGAGGCGCTCGAGGCAGGCACCGCGATCCAGGCCATCGCCTTCGACCTCGGCTACAGCAGCGCGTCGGCCTTCATAGCCATGTTCCAGCGCCAGGCCCGGTGCACGCCGGAACAGTACCGACGGCGGGCGCGGACAGAGATGTAAAAATTCTTGTCTACACTCAGCTGCGACGAGCGCGCATCCGGCGCGCAGGCAAGGAGACCACTCCATGAAGCTGCTGCACGTACCCCTGCTGGTGTTGGGCATGTTGATCGCGGGGCAAGGATTCGCCGCCACCGCGCAACAGGAAAAGATGAAGACCTGCAACGCCGACGCGACCGCCAAGGCGCTCAAGGGCGACGAGCGCAAGGCGTTCATGAGCACTTGCCTCAAGGCCAAGCCTGCCGCCACCCAGCAGGAGAAGATGAAGACCTGCAACGCCGATGCCACCACCAAGGCGCTCAAGGGCGACGAGCGCAAGACCTTCATGAGCGACTGCCTGAAGAAGAAATGACCTGCGCCTATGCCTCTGCCGTGAAGGCTGGCAGACTGCGGGACTTTCCGCTGTCTGCCGTCGAGGCTGTATGACCTTCACCCCCCGCCAGGTCACCCTGGCCAGCTGGATCATCGTCATGGCCGGCCTGTTGCTGGCGCTGCCCCTGAAGCTGCTGCCGAGCCTGCTCGCCGGCCTGCTGGTGTTCGAGCTGGTCAACATGCTCACCCCCAGGCTGCAGCCGCTGATCGCCGGGCAGCGTGCGCGCTGGCTGGCGGTGGCGCTGCTCGGCACATTGGTGGTGAGCACGCTCACCCTGCTGATTGCCGGCGCCTTCAGTTTCCTCCTGCACGAGGCCGAGAACCCCGGCGCCTCGCTGGACAAGTTCATGGGCCTGGTCGAGCGTGCCCGTGGCCAGTTGCCGCCGTTCATCGAAGCCTACCTGCCGGCCAGCGCCGCCGAGTTCAAGGTGGCCATCGGCGAATGGATCAAGAGCCACCTGAGCGACCTGCAACTGGTCGGCAAGGGCATGGCGCACATGTTCGTGACCCTGTTGATCGGCATGATCCTCGGCGCCATCGTCGCCCTGCAGCGCATCCCCGACATTTCCCGGCGCAAGCCCCTGGCCGCGGCCTTGTTCGAGCGCCTGAGCCTGCTGGTGCAGGCGTTTCGCAACATCGTCTTCGCGCAGATCAAGATCTCGTTGCTCAACACCTTCTTCACCGGCATCTTCCTTGCCGTGGTGCTGCCGCTGTTCGGCGTGCACCTGCCGCTGACCAAGACCCTGATCGTGCTGACCTTCCTGCTCGGGCTGCTGCCGGTGATCGGCAACCTGATGTCCAACACCCTGATCACCATCGTCGGCCTGTCGCTGTCGATCTGGGTGGCGATGGCGGCGCTGGGGTACTTGATCGTTATCCACAAGGTCGAGTATTTCCTCAACGCGCGGATCGTCGGCGGCCAGATCAGTGCCAAGGCCTGGGAGCTGTTGCTGGCGATGCTGGTGTTCGAGGCGGCGTTCGGCCTGCCTGGGGTGGTGGCCGGGCCGATCTACTACGCCTACCTGAAGAGCGAGTTGAAGCGGGCTGAGTTGGTCTGAGTATCACCGGGGCCGCTTTGCGGCCCTTTCGCTGGCAAGCCAGCTCCCACAGGAGAGGTGCGTACCCAGCTTTTGTGGGAGCCGGCTTGCCGGCGAAAGGGCCGCAAAGCGGCCCCAAATCGATCAGAGCACGCCGTAGCGCTTGCGCGCCTCGATCGCCAGACCGCTGCCGATGCTGCCGAAGATATTGCCTTCCACATGCCGCGCATTGGGCAGCATCGCCGCCACGCTGTTGCGCAGCGCCGGAATGCCGCTGGAGCCGCCGGTGAAGAACACCGTGTCCACCTGGCTTTCGCTCACGCCCGCCTTGGCCAGCAGTTCACTCACGCTGCCGCGCACGCGCTCGAGCAAACCGTCAATTGCATCTTCGAACAGTGCCCGGGTCAGCTCGGCCGACAGCTGCGGCTCGATCCGGCCAAAGTCGATGCTCCGGCTGTCGCGCTCGGTCAGCTCGATCTTGCTGGCCTCCACCTCCATCGCCAGCCAGTGCCCGGCGCGCTGCTCGATCAGCTTGAACAGGCGGTCGATACCCAGGGTGTCCTCGATGTCGTAGCGCATGCTGCCCAGGGCCAGCTGCGACTTCTGCGCATACAGGGCGTTGATGGTGTGCCAGGTGGCCAGGTTGAGGTGGTAGCTGGTGGGCATCAGCGCGCCGCTTTTCATCCGGCTGCCATAGCCGAACAGCGGCATCACACCCTGCAGGCTCAGCTGCTTGTCGAAGTCGGTACCGCCGATGTGCACGCCGCCGGTGGCGAGGATGTCGTCCTGGCGCTCGGCCACCAGGTGGCGCTCGGGCGACAGGCGGATCAGGGTAAAGTCCGAGGTACCACCGCCGATATCCACAATCAGCACCAGCTCTTCACGGCTGATGCCCGACTCGTAGTCGAACGCCGCAGCGATCGGCTCGTACTGGAACGACACGTCCTTGAAGCCGATCTTGCGCGCAACTTCCGCCAGGGTATCCTCGGCCTCCTGGTCGGCGGCCGGGTCTTCGTCGACGAAAAATACCGGGCGGCCGAGCACCACCTGGTCGAATTCGCGGCCGGCATCGGCTTCGGCGCGCTTTTTCAGCTCGCCGATGAACATGCCCAGCAGGTCCTTGAACGGCAGGGCGCTGCCCAGCACGCTGGTGTCGTGCTTGATCAGCTTGGAGCCCAGCAGGCTCTTGAGCGAGCGCATCAGGCGGCCTTCGTAGCCTTCCAGGTACTCGTGCAGGGCCAGGCGGCCGTACACCGGGCGACGTTCCTCGATATTGAAGAAGACCACCGACGGCAGGGTGATCTTGCCGTCTTCCAGGGCGATCAGCGATTCGGCGCCAGGGCGGTGCCAGCCGACCGTGGAGTTGGAGGTACCGAAGTCGATGCCGAGGGCACGGGCCGGGGATACGTCAGACATGGAGAAATCTTCCGGAGGCAAAACGGCCGCGCAGTTTATGCCGTTCTGCGGCTAAATCAAGACCGGTCGTCTGCGATAGCGCAACCCCGGATGAGCCTTGAAAGGCTATGCTTGACCCCAATCTTCAGTAGCAATACGTACATTCACATCGGTGATCCATAGATGGACTTCAAAGACTATTACAAGATACTCGGCGTCGAGGCGAGCGCGGACGACAAGGCGATCAAGGCCGCGTACCGCAAGCTCGCGCGCAAGTATCACCCCGACGTCAGCAAGGAGCGTGACGCCGAGGACAAGTTCAAGGAGGCCAACGAGGCCTACGAAGTGCTTGGCGACAAGGACAAGCGCGCCGAGTACGACGAGATCCGCAAATACGGCGGCCAGCATGGCCGGCCGTTCCAGGCGCCGCCTGGCTGGGAGTCTCGCAGCGGTGGTGGCGGTGGTTTCGAAGGTGGCGATTTTTCCGATTTCTTCAGCTCGATCTTCGGCGCCCGGGGTGGCAACCCCTTCGGTGGCGGCGGTGGCCGGCAACAACGCAGTGCCGGCAGGCGAGGGCAGGACGTGGAACTGGAACTGGCGGTGTTCCTCGAGGAAACCCTGAACAAGGAATCCAAGCAGATCAGCTTCCAGGTGCCGCAGACCAACGCTGCCGGCCAGCGCACCGGGTTCACCACCAAGACCCTGAACGTGAAGATACCTGCCGGTGTGACCGACGGCGAGCGCATCCGCCTCAAGGGCCAGGGCGCGCCGGGCGTGGGCGGCGGGGCCAACGGCGATTTGTTCCTGACCATCCGCATGGCACCGCACCCGCTGTTCGATGTCGAAGGTCATGACCTGATCATTACCGTGCCGCTGGCACCGTGGGAGGCGGCGCTCGGCGCCAAGGTGGCCGTGCCGACTTTGACCGGCAAGATCAACCTGACCATCCGTCCCGACAGCCAGAGCGGCCAGCGCCTGCGGGTCAAGGGCATGGGCCTGTTGAACAAGCAGGGCGAGCGCGGCGACCTGTACGCCCAGCTGAAGGTAGTGATGCCTGCCCAATCCGATGACGCAGCGCGCGCATTGTGGACCCAGCTCTCCGAGAAAGCCGCGTTCAACCCGAGGACTCAATGGAGTAAGTGATCATGAGCAGCACCCTGATCGTTCAACTGGACATGCGTACCCTTTGCCAGGAAGCCGACCTCACGGCCGATTGCGTGATCGAGATCGTCGAGCACGGCATTGTTGAACCTTCGGGGCGAACGCCGGAGGAATGGGTGTTCGACGACCGCGCGCCGGTCACCCTCAAGCGTGCGGTGAAGCTGCATGATCAGCTGGAGCTGGAGTGGGAAGGGGTGGCCCTGGCGCTTGAGCTGCTGGAGGAGGTCCAGCAGTTGCGCAGCGAGAACCACATGCTGCGCCAACGGTTGGGCCGGTTTACCCAGATGTAAACGTTGTGGGGCCGCACGGCGGCCCCTCGGGCTTCACGGCTGTGCCCCAGGATCGAGCATCAATTGCATGAAGGTCAGGTCCAGCCACCGGCCGAACTTCACCCCTACCTGCGGCATCTGCCCGGTCACCACGAACCCCAACCGCTCGTGCAGGCGCACCGACGCGGCATTGCCGCTCTCGATGGCGGCGACCATCACATGCTTGCCACAGCCCCTGGCCCGTTCGACCAGCGCTTCCATCAGCACCGGGCCCAGACCTTTGCCGCGCTGGTCTGCACGGATGTACACCGAATGTTCGACCGTATGGCGGAAGCCCTCGAAGGGGCGCCAGTCGCCGAACGAGGCGTAACCCAGCACGCCGCTGTCATCCACCGCGACCAGGATTGGATAACCCTGCTGCGCGCGGGCCTCGAACCAGGCCAGGCGATTGGCCTGGTCCACCGGGGTTTCGTTCCAGATCGCCGTGGTGTTGGCCACGGCGTCGTTGTAGATGTCGAGGATGCCCGGCACGTCGTCGATCAGGGCGTCGCGGATCTGGTAACTCATGACAGCGTCTCGCAAGGGAAGTGGTTGCAGATTAAATGGTAACCAGGCCGCGCACACCTTCAGCCTGCATGTTTTCGCCGCGGCCGCGCTGGACGATCTCGCCGCGGGCCATGACCAGGTACTGGTCGGCCAGTTCCTCGGCGAAATCGTAGAACTGCTCCACCAGCAGGATGGCCATGTCGCCACGGTCGGCGAGCTTGCGGATCACCGCGCCGATCTCCTTGATCACCGACGGCTGGATACCTTCGGTGGGTTCGTCGAGGATCAGCAGGCGCGGGCGGCTGGCCAGGGCGCGGCCGATGGCCAACTGTTGCTGCTGGCCGCCAGAGAGGTCGCCGCCACGGCGTTGTTTCATCTGCTCCAGCACCGGGAACAGTTCGTAGATGAAGGCCGGCACATCCCGTGCCTCGCGGGCGGGGAAGCGCGACAGGCCCATCAGCAGGTTTTCCTCGACAGTCAGGCGCGGGAAAATCTCGCGGCCCTGGGGCACGTAGGCGATGCCGGCCTGGACCCGTTGCTGGGGCTTGAGCGTGGTGATCGGCTTGCCTTCCCATTCCACGTGGCCCTCGCGGGCTGGCAGCAGGCCCATCAGGCAGCGCAGCAGGGTGGTCTTGCCCACGCCGTTGCGGCCCAGCAGGCAGGTGACCTCGCCGACCTTGGCCTCGAAGGACAGGCCGCGCAGGATGTGGCTGCCGCCGTAGTACTGGTGCAGGGTGTCGATTTTCAGCATGTCATGTCCCTGTTGGTTTTTACCTCGCCTGCACCGGCCTCATCGCCGGCAAGCCGGCTCTCACAGGACAGCACAGCTTTCGAATCCTGTGGTTGTCCTGTGGGAGCCGGCTTGCCGGCGATGAGGCCGGTGCAGATAACGAAGATCAGCGGCCCAGATAAACCTCGACCACCCGCTCATCCTCCTGCACCTGCGCCAGCGACCCTTCGGCCAGCACACTCCCCTGATGCAGCACCGTCACATGGTCGGCAATGCTGCCGACGAAGCCCATGTCATGCTCCACCACCATCAGCGAATGCCTGCCCGCCAATGATCGGAACAGCTCGGCGGTGAATTCGGTCTCGGCATCGGTCATCCCCGCCACCGGCTCGTCGAGCAGCAATAGCCTCGGTTCCTGCACCAGCAGCATGCCGATCTCCAGGAACTGCTTCTGCCCGTGGGACAACAACCCCGCCTGGCGCTGGGCCAGGGGCAGCAGGCGCAGGGTGGCCAGCACCTCGTCGATGCGCTGGCGCTGCTCGCCGGACAACCGCGCCGCCAGAGTGGCCCACACCGACTTGTCGGCCTTGAGCGCCAGCTCCAGGTTCTCGAACACCGTCAGCGCCTCGAATACCGTGGGCTTCTGGAACTTGCGGCCGATGCCGGCCTGGGCGATCTGGCATTCGCTCATGCGGGTCAGGTCGAGGGTGTCGCCGAAAAACGCGGTACCTGTGTCGGGGCGGGTCTTGCCGGTGATCACGTCCATCATCGTGGTCTTGCCGGCGCCGTTGGGGCCGATGATGCAGCGCAGTTCACCGACGCCGATGTACAGGTTGAGGTCGTTGAGCGCCTTGAAGCCATCGAAGCTGACGCTGATGCCTTCCAGGCTCAACACCGTGCCGTGGCGGGTGTCCAGTCCGGCCTCGCGACGCCGGCCCAGGCCGATGGCTTCGCGACCGCTGCCGACCTGGTCGAAGATCGGTTCGAGCATGAATTCCGGATGCACCGGGGGCACGCTTCTCATGGCTGGCTCCTTTTCTTCACAAGGCCGACCACGCCCTTGGGCAGGTACAGGGTGACGAGGATGAACAGCGCGCCGAGGAAGAACAGCCAGAACTCGGGGAACGCCACGGTGAACCAGCTCTTCATGCCATTGACCAGGCCGGCACCGAGCAGCGGCCCGATCAACGTGCCGCGCCCGCCGAGTGCCACCCACACGGCGGCCTCGATGGAGTTGGTCGGTGACATCTCGCTGGGGTTGATGATGCCCACCTGCGGCACGTACAGCGCCCCGGCCAGGCCGCACAGCACGGCACTGAGCACCCACACCAGCAGCTTGAAGCCGCGCGGGTCGTAGCCGCAGAACATCAGCCGGTTCTCGGCGTCGCGCACGGCGGTGAGCAGGCGCCCGAACTTGCTCTGGGTCAGGCGCCAGCACAGGAACAGGCTGCCCAGCAGCAGGCTCACCGTGAGCAGGAACAGCACGGCCCGGGTGCCCTGGGCGGTGATGTCGAAACCGAGGATGGTGCGGAAATTGGTGAAGCCGTTGTTGCCGCCAAAGCCCGTTTCGTTGCGGAAGAACAGCAGCATCCCGGCAAAGGTCAGGGCCTGGGTCATGATCGAGAAGTACACGCCCTTGATCCGCGAGCGGAAGGCGAAGAAGCCGAACACCAGCGCCAGCAACCCCGGCGCCAGTACCACCAGGCACAGCGCCCAGGCGAAGTGCTGGGTGCCGGCCCAGTACCAGGGCAGCTCGCTCCACGACAGGAAGGTCATGAAGCCCGGCAGACCATCACCGGCCGCCTGGCGCATCAGGTACATGCCCATGGCATAGCCGCCAAGGGCAAAGAACAGGCCGTGGCCCAGCGACAGCAACCCGGCGTAGCCCCACACCAGGTCCAGGGCCAGGGCGACGATGGCGTAGCAAAGAATCTTGCCGACCAGGGTCAGGGTATAGGCCGAGACCTGCAAGGCGTGCCCGTCCGGCAGCAGCGACAGCAGCGGCAGGGCCAGCAGCACCAGGACGACAACGGCGCCGACGGCCAGCGACACCCGGGTGCCGGCCTTGCGCGTGGCAGTGACAATCAATGGCTGGTTCATTAGTCGATTACCCGTCCCTTGAGGGCGAACAGGCCTTGCGGGCGCTTCTGGATGAACAGAATGATCAGCGCAAGGATGAGGATCTTGCCCAGCACCGCCCCGATCTGCGGCTCCAGCAGTTTGTTGGCGATGCCCAGCCCGAAGGCCGCCCACAGGCTGCCGGCCAGCTGCCCGACACCGCCGAGCACCACCACCAGGAACGAGTCGATGATGTAGCTCTGGCCCAGGTCCGGGCCGACGTTGCCGACCTGGCTCAGGGCCACGCCGCCGAGCCCGGCGATGCCCGAGCCGAGGCCGAAGGCGAGCATGTCCACGCGCCCGGTGGACACCCCGCAACAGGCCGCCATGTTGCGGTTCTGGGTGACAGCCCGCACGTTCAGGCCCAGCCGTGTGCGGTTGAGCAGCAGCCAGGTGAGCAGCACCACGGCGAGGGCGAAGCCGATGATCACCAGGCGGTTGTACGGCAGCACCAGGTTGGGCAGCACCTGGACGCCGCCCGACAGCCAGGCCGGGTTGCTTACCTCGACGTTCTGCGCGCCGAAGAGCAGGCGCACGGCCTGGATCAGGATCAGGCTGATGCCCCAGGTGGCCAACAGGGTTTCCAACGGGCGGCCATACAGGTGGCGGATCACCGTGCGCTCCAGGGCCATGCCGACCCCTGCGCTGACGGCGAATGCTACCGGCAGGGCGATCAACGGGTAGAACTCGATGGCACTCGGAGCGTAGCGCTGCAGCAGCACCTGGACCATGTAAGTGCTGTAGGCGCCGAGCATCAGCATCTCGCCGTGAGCCATGTTGATCACCCCGAGCAGGCCGAAGGTGATCGCCAGGCCCAGCGCGGCCAGCAGCAGGATCGAACCCAGCGACAGGCCACTGAAGGCCTGGCCGAGCAGCTCGCCAACCAGCAGCTTGCGCTGCACCTGGGCCAGGCTGGTTTCGGCGGCGGTGCGCACGGCGGCGTCGGTTTCGGCGTTGGGTTGCAACAGCGCTTCGAGGCGGGTGCGGGCCAGCGGGTCACCGGTTTCGCCGAGCAGGCGCACGGCGGCCAGGCGTACCGCGGGCTCGCTAGCGCCCAGTTGCAGGTTGGCCAGGGCCAGGCCGAGGGCGGCATGCACGGCGGCGTCGGGTTCGCTGGCGAAGCGCCGGTCGAGGAAGGCCATTTGCGCGGGTTGTGCGCTTTTTTGCAGTTGCTGGGCGGCGGCTAGGCGTACGTTGGTCTGGTCGCTGAGTAACTGATGGCTGGCCAGGGCGTTGTCGATCAGGCCGCGCAGGCGGTTGTTCAGGCGCAGTTTGCGCGTGTCGTTTTCGGCGATGCGGCCCTGGCGCAGGTTGTCCAGTAGCGGCAGGCGTGCGGCGTCGGGTTGCGCGGCCCAGGTTTCGAGCAGGCGCGCCTGTTCGGCGGGCTTGGCGCTGAGGAAGAATTCGCCTTCGCTGGCTTGGGTGGCCAGGGGCAGTAGCAGTAGAAAGGTGAGCAGGAATCTGAACATGCGGGCAGTCCTGAAAAATCGGCGGTGGATTCATCGCCGGCAAGCCGGCTCCCACAGGTCCAACAAAGAACTCGGAAGCTGTGCTGTACCTGTGGGAGCTGGCTTGCCAGCGATAGGGCTGCGCAGCAGCCCCAGTGCACTCAGTTACCCTTCACCGCATAATCCGGCCGCTTGTCATTCCCCGGAATGAACGGGCTCCAAGGCTGCGCCCGCAGCGGCTGCTCGGTTTCCCACACCACACTGAACTGCCCGTCATCCTGGATCTCGCCGATCATCACCGGCTTGTGCAGGTGGTGGTTGGTCTTGTCCATGGTCAGGGTGAAGCCCGACGGTGCCTTGAAACTCTGCCCGGCCAGTGCTTCACGCACCTTGTCGACGTCGGTGGACTTGGCTTTCTCGGCGGCCTGCGCCCACATGTGGATGCCCACGTAGGTGGCTTCCATCGGGTCGTTGGTCACCGCCTTGTCAGCGCCTGGCAGGCCCTTGGCCTTGGCGTAGGCCTTCCAGTCGGCGACGAACTTCTGGTTCACCGGGTTATCCACCGACTCGAAGTAGTTCCACGCGGCCAGGTGCCCCACCAACGGTTTGGTGTCGATGCCGCGCAGCTCTTCTTCGCCCACCGAGAACGCCACCACCGGTACGTCGGTGGCCTTCAGGCCCTGGTTGGCCAGTTCTTTGTAGAACGGTACGTTGGAGTCGCCGTTGACCGTGGAAATCACTGCCGTCTTGCCGCCGGCGGAGAACTTCTTGATGTTGGCAACGATGGTCTGGTAATCGGCGTGGCCGAACGGCGTGTACACCTCTTCGATGTCCTTGTCGGCCACGCCTTTGCTGTGCAGGAAAGCGCGCAGGATCTTGTTGGTGGTGCGCGGGTAGACGTAGTCGGTGCCCAGCAGGAAGAAGCGCTTGGCGCTGCCGCCGTCTTCGCTCATCAGGTATTCCACCGCCGGAATCGCCTGCTGGTTGGGCGCGGCGCCGGTGTAGAACACGTTCGGCGACATCTCTTCACCCTCGTACTGCACCGGGTAGAACAGCAGGCCGTTGAGCTCTTCGAACACTGGCAGCACCGACTTGCGCGACACCGAGGTCCAGCAGCCGAACACCACCGCGACCTTGTCCTGGGTCAGCAGCTGGCGGCTCTTTTCAGCGAACAGCGGCCAGTTGGACGCCGGGTCGACCACCACCGGTTCGAGCATCTTGCCGTTCACGCCACCCTTGGCGTTGATCTCGTCGATGGTCATCAGCGCCATGTCCTTGAGCGAGGTCTCGGAAATGGCCATGGTCCCGGACAGCGAATGCAGGATGCCGACCTTGATGGTCTCGGCGGCCTGGATGCTCCAGCTCAGGCCCATCGCGGCGATCGATGCGCTGAGGGTAAAGGCCTTGATCAGACTGCGTCGCTTCATGTGCTCACTCCGATGTGATGGTGGGGGTTGGCCAGGTCGGAGATTGCAAAGGCTGTGCCGAGCGATGGAGGGTGCGCGATAGAGCGGTTGTGCGACGAATCGGGGCGTGGGGTGGGGCCAGGATGGTGCTTGCTGCACAGGCCTGCACAGGATTGGGGCCGGGGGCGATGAACACTTTTGACACATAAGCGGTACTTGAGTACCGTGCCGCACCGCAGTAGTTTCTGCGGTTCGGGATTGGCGTCCCGGATACAGAGAGCGGGCACTTTCAACAGTGTCCTGCATGGCTGCACCCGTTATGGGCGGAGCCGTGTGTGGGAGCCTTCGGGCTCACCGGCTCTCTCTGTCCGGCACGCCAACCCGCACGGCTCCGTCCACCCATATTGGCGTGTGGGTGCGGAGCGTCATTACGGAGAGCCGCAAGGAGATGCACCATGCTCAAGAAGATCGTTCCAGATCCACCGTTCGCATTTATCGAGATCGCCACCTTTCATCGAGAGGTGCAGCCATGAACCTGGAATCGCTGGTCAACCTCACCCCGCGCAAATCACGTCCGGTCACCGCCAGTTCCCACTTTGGCACCTGCAATCACGCCCACGCGCCGATGCTCTCGGTACAGGCCGGGGTCGATAGCGAGGATGCGCTGGTGTGCGCCGTGGCGGCGTTGAAGGCGGCCTATGAGACCAATGCCGCGGCATTGGAGAAGGCCGCAGATCCGTTGCGCAGTTTGCTGACGGCAACGGAGAATTCGCTGGAGAAGGGGTTGGCGTTGGCTGAGGCTGTGCTTGAAGGGTTGGAGCACGGCTGACAATCGCCGGGGCCGCTGTGCGGCCCAATCGCCGGCAAGCCGGCTCCCACAGGTACTGCGCAATCCTGACCCTGTGGGAGCTGGCTTGCCAGCGAAAGGGCTGCGCAGCAGCCCCCTGCGATCAGCGGCTCGACGCGCCTCTCACCGCATTGCGCGGCTGACGCCTGCTGCGCACAAACTGATAGGTCACCGCCAGGATCACAAACCAGATCGGCGTCACCACCAGCGCCGAGCGCGTATCGGCCTCCAGGCTCAGCAGCACCAGGATGCCGGCGAAGAACACCAGGCACACGTAGCACATGAAGCGCCCGCCGGGCATCTTGTAGGTGGATTGTTCATGCAACGCCGCACGTTGCTTGCGGTAGCTCAGGTACGACAGCAGGATCAGCGTCCAGACGAACATGAACAACACCGCCGACACCGTCGTCACCAGGGTGAAGGCTTCGATCACATTGGGTACCAGGTAGATCAGCACCGCGCCCAGCAGCAGGCAGGTGCAGGAGAAGTACAGGCCGTTGGCCGGCACCGCGCGGCGCGAGAGTTTCTCGAACGCCCTGGGCGCATCGCCTTCCTGGGCCAGGCCGAACAGCATGCGGCTGGTGGAGAACACGCCGCTGTTGGCCGACGAGGCGGCCGAGGTCAGTACCACGAAGTTGATGATGCTCGCCGCCGCCGGCAGGCCGGCCAGCACGAACAGCTCGACGAACGGGCTCTTGCCCGGCACCACGTCGCGCCATGGGGTCACGGCCATGATGGCGATCAGCGCCAGCACGTAGAACACGATGATGCGGATCGGGATCGAGTTGATCGCCCGTGGCAGGGTGCGCTCGGGGTTCTTCGCTTCGGCGGCGGTGGTGCCCACCAGTTCGATACCGACGAAGGCGAACACGGCGATCTGGAAGCCGGCGAAGAAGCCCAGCAGGCCGTTGGGGAACATGCCGCCGTCATTCCACAGGTTGGTCAGGGTGGCGGTGTGCCCGCTCGGCGACTGGAAACCGGTGATGACCATGTACAGGCCGGTGGCGACCAGGCCCATGATGGCGATGATCTTGATCAGGGCGAACCAGAATTCCATCTCGCCGAACATCTTCACCGTGACCAGGTTCAGCGACAGCAGCAGGGCCACGCAGCTCAGCGCCGGTATCCACTGCGGCAGGTCGGGGAACCAGAATTGGGTGTAGGCGGCGATCGCCACCACGTCGGCGATGCCGGTGACCACCCAGCAAAACCAGTAGGTCCAGCCGGTGAAGTAGCCGGCCCAGGGGCCGAGCAGGTCGGCGGAGAAATCGATGAACGACTTGTAGTTGAGGTTCGACAGCAGCAGCTCGCCCATGGCGCGCATGACGAAGAACAGCATGAAGCCGATGATCATGTAGACGAAGATGATCGACGGGCCGGCCAGGCTGATGGTTTTGCCCGATCCCATGAACAGGCCGGTGCCGATGGCGCCGCCAATGGCGATGAGCTGGATGTGGCGGTTGGTCAGGTTGCGTTGCAGGTGCTGCTCTTCGGAGGGTGTCTGGGAGGTCCGGGTCATAGGCTGCATTCCATTGAGGGTCAGTCTTTTTGTGAGCGAAAGCCGAGTAGGCTATCACGTCGCGTTCCAATCGCGGGTGTGGCAGATCGGCACGATCTTGGCGGTACAGCGCGATGCTCGACATGACTGGAGTCAATGGTTGCATGGGCTGGCCTAATCGCCGGCAAGCCGGCTCCCACAGGGATCGCATCCACCCTTGTGGGAGCCGGCTTGTCGGCGATTAGGCCGGAACAGCCAAGCAAGGCTCAGGCCCGGGCCAAGGCCCGTTGCCGCACCACCAGGCTATCCACCACCCACATCACCACCATGGACAACCCCACCAGCGGGAAGGCGACGCCCAGCAACAGCATCACCCCCACCGCCGTCTTCCAGCGCGGTAGGTCATGGCGCAGCGGCGGCACGCCGAGCCCACCGGCCGGTTTGCGCTTCCACCACATCACCAGCCCGCTTACCGAACCCAGCAGGATCATCAGGCATACCAGCAGGATGACGAGCTGGTTCAACGACCCGAACATCTTCCCTTCGTGCAGCATCACCCCCAGCTCCGTGGCGCGGGCCACCGGGCTGTAGTCCTGCCAGCGCACGTCGGCCAGTACTTGGCCGGTATACTGGTCGACATGCAAGGTGGCGTCGTTGCGCGGATCGTCGGCGAACACGGCGATAGTGAACACGCCGTCGGCACCGGTCGGCAGGGTGATGCTGTAGCCCGGTTCGACCTTGCGCAGGGTGGCGACCTCCTCGACCTGCTGCAGGCTCACCTGCGGCGCCGCCGGGGCGTGATCCATCATGTGATGCCCGGCATGCTCGGCATGGGCGCCGGACACCGGCATCGGCGTGTTCTCCATCGCCCACGGCACGGTCTGGCGGTGGGCGCTGTTGAGGTCGCGCGCTTCTTTATCGGACTTCGGCACGTCGTTCCACATGGCCGCTGGGAAGCGGTTCCACAGGTCGGCGTACTGCTTGCCCCACAGCCCGGTCCAGGTCATGCCGCTGAGCAGCATCAACAGCAGCAGCGTCGAACCCCAGAAGCCGGTGACGGCATGCAGGTCGCGCCACAGCAAGCGGCCGCGCGCGCTGAAACGTGGCCACAGCACGCCCGCGCTGCTGCGCCCGCGTGGCCACCAGAGATAGAGGCCGGACACAACCAGGACGATGCCCCAGCCGGCCGCCAGTTCCACCAGCCGGTCACCGACCGTGCCGACCATCAGTTCGCCATGCAGGGCGCGGGCGATGGCCTGCAGGTTCTGCTTGCCATCCTGCTCGCCCAGCACCTTGCCGCTGTACGGGTCGACGAAGACATTCAGCTCGCGCCCGCCGTCATGCACCACGAACTGCGCGCTGCGCTCGGCGTTGATCGCTGGCAGGTACTGGCCCACCTGCCCCTGGGGATAAGCCTGGCGCACATTGGCCAGCAGCGTGTCGGCAGCCTGCCGGTGATGGCCGGCCTCGACCACCATCAGCTCGCGGTACATCAACGGGTCGAGTTGTGGCTTGAACAGGTAGATGATCCCGGTAAGCGCCAGCAGGATCATGAACGGCGCCACGAACAGCCCGGCATAGAAATGCCAGCGCCACGCCAGGTTGTAGAAGGAAACGTTTGGTTTGCTCATGGGAGCCTCCCGTAGACCTTGTGTGGGCGCGGTCAGGCCCCGCGCCCGTTTGTTGTTGTCAGAAGCTGAAGTCGACCTTGGTCCAGAAGGTCCTGCCTGGCTCGTTCACCGGCTGGGTACTGTTGGCCGGGTAGCCGAACCCGGCGTTCCCGGCCAGGTTCAGGTGCTCGGCGTAGGCCTTGTCGAACAGGTTGTCGACGCCCGCGCTGAGCTTGAGGTTGTTGTTCACCTTGTAGGCACCGTTGAGCGAGAACACGCCGAAGCCGGCACTTTTGTCGTAGTCCTTGCCGACCACGTTGCCCTGGTTCTGGGCGATGCGGTTCTGCTCGGCCACCAGGCGCCACAGGGCGCCGACGCTCCAGGTGTCGCGGCTGTAGGTCAGGCCCAGGCGGCTTTCCAAGGGCGGCATTTGCGGTAGCGCCTTGCCATCACTGCTGTTCTTGCCCCAAGCGTAGGCGAGCGTGGCGTCGGCCTTCCAGTTCTCGGTCAGCTTGTAGGCCGCGCCCAGTTCACCGCCCATGATGCGGGCGTCGATGTTCTGCGCCTGGGAGGTGAGGTTGCCCATCATGTTGCGTTGGTAGTCGAACAGGATGTAGTCGCGGATCTGGCCAACATAGCCCGATGCCCAGGCTTCCAGACGCTCGTCGCGATACTGGATGCCGAAGTCGAGCTGGGTGGTTTTCTCCGGCTTGATGCCGTCGAAGGCATTCACCGAGCCGGCCGGGGGGCGCTTGGGCGAGAACAGCTCCCAGTAGTCGGGGAAGCGCTGGGTGTGACCGAGGCCGATGTAGGTGGTGGCGGGGATCGCCGCCAGGTCGTGCTCGTAGCGCACGAAACCGCTGGGCAGCGTGTCGGCGCGGGTGTCGCCCTCGGTGGCGCTGCCCTTGCGGAAGTCGCGGGCCGAGGCGCGGTCCAGGCGGGCGCCGGTGATCAGGCGGTCCTCGCCGGTCGCATACCAGGTGAGCTCGCCGAAGGCGCCGTAGTTGTGGAAGTCGGCATCCTTGGTCCAAGGCTGGCCCTTGTGCGCGTTGACCCCCATGCCGCCACGCTGGCGGTGCTCGTTGGTCTGCGCATCGATGCCGCTGATCAGTTGCACGTCAGCCCAGCGCCAGGTGGCCTTGATCCGCGCACCCAGGGTGCGGCGGTCGACGTTGCTGACCATGGGCATGCCCATCATGCCGCTGCCCGACGGGGTGCGCAGGGTGTAGTTGTCCATCACGTGGTCGGCGTAGTTGTAGTAGACCTGCGCCTCGACCTTGTCGAGCATCTCGCCGAGGTTGGACTTCTCGAAGCGCAGCCCCAGGCTTTCACGCTTGAACTGGGAACCGTCCATGCCACGCCCGGCGGAGCGGGCCTCGCCGTCGCCCTTGCCGGCGGTCAGCTCGAGCAGGGTGTCGGCGTCCGGGGTCCAGCCGAGGCTGACATCGCCGTTCCACTTGTCCCAGCGCGAAGGCACGGTGTCGCCGTTGCCGTCTTCGAAGTCGTCCGAGTGCGACTGGTTGCCGACGAAGCGCACATAGCCGAGCTGGTTGCCGGCCGCGGCGTCTAGCACTTTGTCGAAGCGACCGTTGGAGCCGGCCAGCACGCTGCCGTTGACCCGGCTGCCGAGCTCGCCGAATTTCTCCGGGTCACGCTCGAAGAGTATGGTACCGGCCGAACCGCCCGGCCCCCAGATCACGCTTTGCGGGCCCTTGATCACGGTGAGGCGGTCGTAGGTTTCCGGGGAGATGTACGAGGTCGGGGCGTCCATGCGGCCCGGGCAGGCGCCGAGCATCATGCCGCCGTTGGTGAGGATGTTCAGGCGCGAGCCGAACATGCCGCGCAGCACCGGGTCGCCATTGGTGCCGCCCGCGCGGATCACCGAGAAACCGGGGATGGTCTTGAGGTAGTCGCCGCCGTCGCTGGCCGGCACGGGCTGGCGCGGGTCCTTGGGGTTGGTGACCACGGTCAGCGGCGAGCTCGGGGCGATGGCGGTGATCACCGTCGGGCTCAGCTCGGCAGTGTCGTGGATGTGGCCTTCATGGCCGGTTTCGACGGCAAAGGCCAGTGGCGCGAGCAGCGAGCCGCACAGTACGGCGATGGTCCCACGCAGGGAAAGTGCAAAAACAGGGGTGCAGCCGGACATAATGATTCCAGTCGATCAGTCATGAGTCAGCGCGAAGCCTCCTGGCTTCGGGCGTTTATCGCGTTGTGTTCAGGCGACGATCGAACGGGGTGGCGCGCGGCTGCGGGCGCCGGGGAATACAGCCTGCCGGGCATGGCCCTGGCGCGTGGCATTGGTGAGGTGGACAGGGGGGATCTGGCTGCCCGCTGTCAGCGGGCTGAGGGTCTGGGGCAGGGCGGGGCAGTTGAACAGCAGGCTGCAGTAGCCGCACTTCTCCCACATGACATGCAGCTGGCCATCGTTGCCGTGGCCATGGTGCTCGTCGTGGGCCATGGGCATGCTCATCGACATGTCCATGGGCATGGCCATGCCGGCGTGGTGCTCCATCGGCATCGACTGGGAAACCAGCGGGCCGATGAAGATCATCCACATGGCGAACAGGCTCAGCCAGCCGCCACCGACGCGCCTGCGATCAGGGCGGGTGCTGCGGGCGGAGCTGTAGCGCGGCAGGCTCATGGCGAGCGCCTGTCAGTCGGTCAGTGCGTGTGTTCGTGCGCTGCAGCCTGCTCGGCCGGCGGCTGCTTCTGCACCGCGACGTCGACCGTGACGTCACCGGCTTTCTCGAAGTGCAGTGTCAGCGGGAAGCGCTTGCCGTCGGTGAGCAGGCTGCGGTCCTTGGGCTGCATGATCATCACGTGGTAGGCGCTGGGGGCGAACACCACATCCTTGCCGGCCGGGACCAACACGCTGGGCACATGTTGCATCTTCATGGCGCCGGCGGCGCTCATCACATGCTCATGCAACTGGGCGTCGTCGCTGACGGGGCTTTTCACCGAAAGCAGGCGGTCATCGGCCTTGCCGTTGTTGTGCACGACAAAGTAGGCGGCGACGTTGGGCGCGTTCGGCGGCAGCTCCAGCGACCAGGGGTGGGCGATGTGCAGGTCGCCGACGTTGTACTCGTGGGCGTTGGCGTAGGCGCCGGGCAGCAGCAGGGCGGCCAGGACGAGGGCTTGCTTGAGCATGGGTGAGTCTCCGGTCTGTTCAGGTTCTGAAGGACAGCGTAGTGAACTCAGACCAGCGGAGAGGCACGGGGATTGAGCGCGGGCCAGAGCTGGCGCGGCGTGAGTTGGTAGTCGGCGAGGTGCGGCAGGTGCCCGGCGATCAGAAGCGGCGGGTTGTGCAACTGTGGCGGGTAGCTGGGCAAGGCCAGCAGTGGCGCCGCGCCCAGGCAGCACCAGCAGTTCATCATGCTGGCGCTGTCGTCGCTTTGCGGCCCCAGGTCGATCTTGGCCAGGGCCTGGACATCGACCTTGGCCTTGTTGGCCATGCTGGAGCAGAAAGCCCCCCACAGCAGCTGCTCGGCCGGGCCCTTGGGCGCGGCCGAAGACAGCGGCATGGCCAGCAGGTTGAACAGCACTGCAAGGCAGGCTATCCAGGCAATGTGCCGACGTGGGGGCATGGAGAGATCCGGTCAGGAATCGTGATGGCTATTGTACGGCGGAGTATAGGTAAAAAAGCCGGGGTGCGGTGAAGTGCCGCACCTGGGGCTGCTTTGCAGCCCTTTCGCTGGCAAGCCAGCTCCCACAGGTGTTGCGGCAACCCTGTGGGAGCCGGCTTGTCGTGACGACGAACCGCGGCGAAAAGGGGCGCAAAGCGCCCCCGACGATATCAAGCTTTGCCGCGCCCCATCAGGCCGCGCACGGTTTCCTGCAGGTCAGCCGGCAGCACCACGACTTTCGAATTGTCGCTGGCCGCCAGGTTCTCCATCGCGCCAATGTAACGCTCACCCAGCAGGTACATGGCCGGCACGGTCTCGCTGCCCACCGCTTCCTTGACCAGGGTGATCGCCCGCGCCGACGCCTCGGCCAGGTTCACCTGGGCCTCGGCATCCAGCTTGGCCGCCTGCAGGCGCGCTTCGGCCTCGAGGATCGCCGCCTGCTTGTTGCCCTCGGCGCGGGTCACGTCGGCTTTACGTTCACGCTCGGCGGCCGCCTGGCGTTCCATGGCGGTCTGCATGCTCGGCGATGGCTTGATGTCCTGGATCTCCACCGAGCGCACGGTCACGCCCCAGTCTTCGGTCTGCTCGGACATCGCCTCGCGCAGGCGCGCCTTGATCTGCTCGCGGCTGGACAGCGCCTCGTCCAGGTCCATGGCGCCGACGATGGCGCGCAGCGAGGTCATGGTCAGGCTGGTGACGGCGAACGAGAAGTTTTGCACGCCGTAAGAGGCTTTCTGTGGGTCGACCACCTTGGCGAAGCACAGGGCGTTGGCGACGATCACCGCGTTGTCCTTGGTGATGATTTCCTGCTGCTGCACGTCGAGGATGATGTCCTTGGTCGGCAGGCGGTAGGCGACCACGTCCATGTACGGAATGACGATGTTCAGGCCGGGCTTGAGGGTGCTGTGGTAGCGGCCCAGGCGTTCGACGATCCATTCCTCGCCCTGGGGCACGATGCGCACGCCCTTGAACACGGTGATCAGGACGAATACAGCGAGGGTGGCGACGACGATGAGGCTGGTCATGCTTGCGAACTTCCTTTTAGTGCAGATTCAGGCCCGGGTGACCCGGGCGGTGTTGCCTTCGATGGCGGCCAGGCGCACACGCTCGCCGGCGGGGATGTCGCTGTCGGCAACGCAGGTCCATTCCTCGTTGCCGAGGATCGGCTTCTGGAAGCGCACGCGGCCTTTCTGGAACTGCGACACGGCGCTGGTCAGCAGGCCGACTTCGCCGATCACGCTGTCGGCGGTCCAGCGCACGTCCGGCTTCTTGCGCCGGAACACCTTGAACCAGAGGGCGGTGGTGATCGATGAGAGCACCACCCACAGCAGGCCCTGCATATCGAGTTGCAGGCCGGGAGCAAGCAGCGAAATGAACGACACCAGCACGGCACCGATGCCGAACCAGAGAATGAAGAAGGTGGGGAGCACCAGTTCCAGCAGGATCAGGGCCACGCCGAAGACGAGCCAGATCCACCATTGCATTTCCATATGGGTGGAGCCTTCCAGAAGAGGGAAGGTGATTGTACGGCAGGATAAAGGCACAGGGCCATTTACCTGTCCTAACAAGCTCTGCTGGAGAGTGTGTCGCGACGCTGATCGGCCAGCTGTTCGCGCTGAATGACGAAGTCGCTGGTTACACCGTCATTTGCAAACCAGGTGTCCCAATCGCTTTCGAGGACAGGGGGCGCATTTTCATAAGCTGTGTTTGGGGGGCGTTTGGGCGTATCTGGCATGAGGTGGCTCCATTCGAAGTACCTGGGAAGGGCTACACCTTGCTTAATCTTGTGGAGCGATGAAAGCGTCAATGTGTTTCGGAAGATGCCGGGTTATTCCGGACGGAAGCTCAGAGCCTCAAATAGCCGTTTCGGATCAGGGAAAGTTCGATCCACTTCCGGCAGCACCGGCCGCTTGAGCACCAGCACTGGAATCCCGCGCTCCCTTGCCACTTCCAGCTTCGGCTCGGTGGCCGTGCTGCCACTGTTCTTGCTCACCAGCACGTCGATCCGTCGACGTTCGAACAGGGCACGCTCATCGTCGATGAGGAATGGTCCGCGCGCACCGATCACTTCACAGCGTTCATTGTCGGGACACGCTTCGAGGGCGCGCAGGGTCCAGAACTGGTGTGGGGGGATTTCGTCCAGATGTTGCAGGGGTTCGCGGCCAAGGGTGAACAAGGGGCGCTCGAACGGGGCCAGTGCCTCGATCAACCCGGCCCAGTCCTCGACTTCGCGCCAGTCATCGCCGGGCTGCGCCTGCCACGCCGGGCGGCGCAGGGCCCAGCAGGGAATGCCAGCGCTGCGTGCGGCGAGGGCGGCGTTGCGGCTGATCTGCGCGGCATAGGGATGGGTGGCGTCGATTAGCAGGTCGATGCCTTCGGCGCGCAGGTACTCGGCCAGGCCTTCGGCGCCGCCATAGCCGCCGACCCGCACCTGGCAGGCCAGGTCCTGGGGAATACGGCCGATGCCGGCGAGGCTGTAGACATGCTGCGGCCCCAACTGGCGAGCGATGACCAGGGCCTCGGTGACACCGCCCAGCAGCAGGATCCGCCCGTTCATGCCACGCCCGCCTTGCCGACGATGCCGCCCTGGCGATCGATGGCGAACACTTCGACCTGCACCTGGGCAGGCACCACGCTGCGGGTGAAGAGCAGGGCGTGACGGCAGACCTCGTTGCCCAGGGCGATACCGGCGGCATGGGCCAGGGCCAGCGCTTGCTGGCTGGTGTTGGCGCTGACGATGGCCTGTTGCAGGGTGGTATCGGCGCCAATGGCCGCCGCCCAGCCCGCCAGCTGCGGCAGGTCGATGCTCGAATGGCGGCTGTGCAGGTCCATGTGCCCGGCCGCCAGCTTGCTGATCTTGCCGAAGCCACCGCATAGCGTGAGGCGCGGCACCGGCACCTTGCGCAGGTGCTTGAGCACGGCGCCGACGAAGTCGCCCATCTCGATCAGGGCGATCTCCGGCAGGTTGTAGACCCGGCGCATGGTGTCTTCGCTGGCGTTGCCGGTGCAGGCGGCGATATGCGTGTAGCCGTTGGTGTGAGCGACGTCGATGCCCTGGTGGATCGAGGCGATGTAGGCCGAGCAGGAAAACGGCCGGACGATGCCGCTGGTACCGAGGATCGACAGCCCGCCGAGGATGCCCAGGCGTGGGTTCATGGTCTTCAGCGCCAGCGACTCGCCGCCCTGGACATTGACCGTGACTTCGAAACCGCCGCCATAGCCGCATTCGCTGGCCAACTGTTGCAGGTGGTCGCCGATCATCCTGCGCGGTACCGGGTTGATCGCCGGCTCGCCGACGCCCAGCACCAGGCCCGGGCGGGTCACGGTCCCTACGCCTTGCCCGGCGACAAAGCGAATGCCGGGCTCGGCCAGCAGGCGCACCTGGCTGTAGAGCAGGGCGCCATGGGTGACATCGGGGTCGTCGCCGGCATCTTTCAGGGTGCCGGCTTCGGCGGTCTCGCCGTTGAGATGGCAGAACTCCAGGCGCATCTCCACCACCTTGCCCTTGGGCAGGGTGATGTGCACCGCGTCGTTGTGCTGCCCGGTCAGCAGCAGGCGCGCCGCCGCCAGGCTGGTGGCGGTGGCGCAGCTGCCGGTGGTCAGGCCGCTGCGCAGGGGCGCGGGCTGTTCGCGGGTTTCTTCACGCATCGACAGGTTTCACCACGTCGAGCAAAGTGATCGGCAGGGCCTGGCGCCAGGTGTCGAAACTGCCCAGCGGCTGGGTGTGGGCGATATGGATACGGGTCAGCTCGCCGCCATGCTGGTCGCGAAATTGCCCCAGGGCGACCTCGCTTTGCAGCGTGACAGCGTTGGCAACCAGGCGCCCGCCCGGCAGCAGGCGCTCCCAGCACAGGTCGAGCACGCCTTCGCGGGTGACGCCGCCGCCGATGAAGATCGCGTCCGGACGTTCCAGCCCGGCCAACGCTTCGGGTGCCTTGCCGCGGATCAATTGCAGGCCGGGCACGCCGAGGGTGTCGCGGTTGTGTTCGATGTAGCCCTGGCGGCCTTCGTCCGCCTCGATCGCAAGGGTGCGGCAGCTGGGGTGGGCGCGCATCCATTCGATGCCGATGGAGCCGCAACCGGCGCCTACGTCCCACAGCAGTTCGCCCGGTTGCGGTGCCAGGCGGGCCAGGGTAATCGCTCGCACGTCGCGCTTGGTCAGCTGGCCGTCGTGACGGAAGGCGCTGTCAGGCAGGCCGGCCACGCGAGGCAGGCGCGGGGTATCAGGCGAGGCCTGGCATTCGATGGCGACCAGGTTGAGCGGGGCGATGTCGGTATGTGGCCAATCGTTGGCGGTGCCGCTCAGCGTTCGTTCCTGTGGGCCGCCGAGGTGTTCGAACACCTGGAGACGGCTGGGGCCGAAGCCACGTTCGCGCAGCTGCGCGGCAATGGCCGCCGGGCTGCCTTCGTCGTTGCTCAGCACCAGCAGGCGCATGCCGCTGTACAGGTGGGCATTGAGCGCCGCCAGCGGGCGGGCGACCACCGAGACCACCTGCACGTCCTGCAGCGGCCAGCCCAGGCGGGCGGCGGCCAGGGCGCAGGAGGAGGGCAGCGGCAGTACCTGCAGTTCCTCGGCGGGCAGCTGGCGCGCCAGGCTGGCGCCGACGCCGTAAAACATCGGGTCGCCGCTGGCCAATACGCATACCGGCTCACCGCGCAGGGCCAGGACCGGGGCCAGGGAGAAGGGGCTGGGCCAGTGCAGTTGCTCGGCGGTCACACAGCGGGGCAACAGGGCCAGCTGGCGCGGGGCACCGATGATTCGCGTGGCCGATAGCAGGGCGCGCCGGGCCTGTTTGCCCAGGCCGCTGAAGCCGTCTTCGCCGATGCCTATTACTGTCAGCCAGGGGGCCATCTGTTCCTCATACCGTTTATTGATCGCGGAGCGTTCGACCACCGGTTTTTCATGCCGCCGGACAAAGCAGGCATAATACCGCGCCTTCTACACTGAAGCGCACTTTCACGATTGCCGGATGCCCCCTTGACGCCGCCCCTGCCCCCCGAAGTTTCGCCCCGTCCCTCGGCCTGCCCGGGGTTGTGGCGCATCGTCGCCGCGCGCGATGGCGGCATCTGCCGGATCAAGCTGCCCGGTGGCCTGCTGCTGGCCGACCAGGCCGATGCCGTGGCCGACGCCGCCGAGCGTTTTGCCGGAGGCGTGATCGAGGCGACCAACCGAGCCAATCTGCAGATTCGCGGCATCGGTGATGATCACCGGGGCCTGGTCGAGCATCTGCTGGCTGCCGGGCTCGGCCCGCGTGACGCGGCCGGTGATGATGTGCGCAACCTCATGGTCAGCCCATTGGCCGGGCTCGATCCGGCGATGGTGTTCGACACCCGACCGTTGGCCGGGCAGATTCTTGACCTGCTGGAAAGTACACCCAGGCTCCACAAGCTGTCGGCCAAGTTCGCCATGCAACTCGATGGCGGCGAAGCGCTGGCGATGCTCGAGCACGCCCATGATCTGTGGCTGTCCGCGATGCAACGCGAAGGACGGATCTGGTTGCGGTTCGGGCTCGCTAGCAGCCTGTCGAATAGCCAGGCGCTGGGCGCGGTGCCGGTGGAGCAGGGGCTGGCGTTGGTGCGCGCGGTGCTGGAGCGCTTCCTCGACCTGGCGACGCCCGAGCAGTCGCGCATGCGTCAATTGCTGCAGGTGTGCCCGGTGGAGCACTTTCTTGAAGGGCTGCCCCTGAAAATCGACACCTCATTGCTGGTTTGGCAGCGCCCGGCTACGACAAGTGCCTGGCTTGGCGTGCTGCCCCAGCGCCAGGGCGTGGCCCTTGGCGTCGCGCCGCCCCTCGGACGCCTGACCCCAGCCATGCTGCGCGGCGCCGCCCATGTCGTCCGCCAATGGGGCGATGGCAGCTTGCGCCTGACGCCTTGGCAAAGCCTGGTACTGACCAACCTGAACCCGGCCCATGTGGAGCCTGCCCGCGAACACCTTGCAGCCCTGGGCCTGCTGTGTCACAGCGAGCACCCGCTGGCGCGGGTCGTCGCCTGCACCGGCTCCAGCGGCTGCGCCAAGGGCCAGGCCGACACCAAGGCCGATGCCGTGACCCTGGCCGGCTTGCTGCACCACGGCGCCCCAGGCAGCGTGCACCTGTGCGCCTGCCCACGTTCCTGCGCCATGGCCCATACGGCCCCGGCCACCCTGCTGGCCCGCGCCCCGGGCCGCTATGACCTTTACTTGCGCGATGCGCGCCAGCCGGGCTTCGGCAGGCTGCGCGGCGCCGACCTCACCCCAGAAGAAGCAGGCGCCATGCTCGACCTGCCGACGGAGCACCTTGATGATTGACTACATCCGCGATGGTCAGGAGATCTATCGCAATTCCTTCCGCATCATCCGCGAGGAAGCCCGGCTCGAGCGGATCCCCGCCGATCTTGAAAAGCTCGCCGTGCGCGTGATCCATGCCTGCGGCATGGTCGAAGCCATCGATGGCCTGCAGTTCTCCGAAGGCGCCGGCAGTGCAGGCCGCGAGGCCCTGGCCAAGGGCGCGCCGATCCTCTGCGACGCGCACATGGTCGCCGAAGGCATCACCCGCGCCCGTCTGCCGGCCAACAACCCGGTGATCTGCACCCTGCGTGACCCGAGCGTGCCGGACCTGGCCAAGGCTGAAGGCAACACCCGTTCCGCCGTGGCCCTGGAGCTGTGGCGCCCGCATCTGGAAGGCAGCGTGGTGGTGATCGGCAACGCGCCGACCGCGCTGTTCTACCTGCTGGAAATGCTCGATGCCGGCGCACCGAAGCCGGCGTTGATCCTTGGCTTCCCGGTTGGCTTCGTCGGCGCCGCCGAATCCAAGGCGATGCTCGCCGCCGACAGCCGCGGCGTGCCGTTCGTGATCATGCAGGGCCGCCTGGGCGGCAGCGCGATGGCCGCCGCCGCGGTCAACGCCCTGGCCACGGAGGTGGAATGATGCAGGCACGCGGACGACTGCTGGGCCTGGGCGTGGGCCCGGGCGACCCCGAACTGATCACGGTCAAGGCCTTGCGCCTGCTGCGCGAGGCGCCGGTGGTGGCGTACTTCGTCGCCAAGGGCAAGCGCGGCAACGCCTTCGGCATCATCGAAGCGCACCTGCAAGCCGAACAGACCCTGTTGCCCCTGGTGTATCCGGTGACCACCGAGGCGCTGCCGGCACCACTGTCCTATGAACAGGTGATCAGCGACTTCTACGACGAAGCCAGCGTGCAGGTGGCCGAACACCTGGATGCCGGCCGTGACGTGGCGGTGATCTGTGAGGGCGACCCGTTCTTCTACGGCTCCTACATGTATCTGCATGATCGCCTGGCCTCGCGCTATGAGGCCCAGGTGATCCCGGGCGTGTGCTCGATGCTCGGCGGCGCCTCGGTGCTCGGAGCGCCGCTGGTGTATCGCAACCAGACCCTCACCGTGCTTTCCGGCGTGTTGCCCCATGAGGAACTCAAGCGCCGTCTGGCCGATGCCGACGCCGCAGTGATCATGAAACTGGGACGCAACTTCCCCAAGGTGCGCCAGGTGCTCGCCGAACTGGGCATGGATAGCCGTGCGCTGTACGTGGAGCGGGCGACGATGGCCAACCAGAAGATCGTCGCGCTGGACGAGGTCGACCCACAGTCCTCGCCATACTTCTCGCTGATCATCGTGCCGGGTGAGAAATGGCAGGGATGAACAAGGCTCCGGCAATCGTCATTCTCGGCCCGGGCAGCCTGGCCACCGCGCGGCGTATCCAGGCCTGTTATCCACAGGCGCTGATCCATGGCCTGGAAGGGCGCGTGGAAGGGGCGGACGTATACTACGCAGCATTTGGCGACACCCTGCGTGCGCTGTACCAGCAGGACACGCCGATCATCGCCCTGTGCGCGGCAGGTATCGTCATTCGCACCCTGGCGCCGCTGTTGAGCGAAAAAGGCGTCGAGCCACCGGTACTGGTGGTGGCCGAGGACGGCAGCGCCGTGGTGCCGCTGCTCGGTGGCCTGGGTGGGGTCAATATCATGGCCCGAGAGATCGGTGAGGCGCTGGGTGTGAGCGCGGCGATCACCACCAGTGGCGAACTGCGCTTCGGCACCTGTCTGCTCAACCCGCCCGAGGGTTACGCACTGGCGGACCTGGAGCAGGGCAAGCGCTTCGTCTCCGACCTGCTGGCGGGCGAGGCGGTGCGTGTCGAAGGTGACGCGCCATGGCTCGAACACGTCCAGCTGCCCGCCAGTGACGAGGCGCAGCGCACTATCCACGTGGGCAGCGCACTGCGTCCGGCCAGCCGTGACGAACTGCTGATCCATGCGCGTTGCGTGGTGGTGGCGGTCACGGCCGGTAGCGCCGACCTGGCGCACCAGGTACGCGAGGAACTGCTGCGGGCGAACATCGCCGAGCCCGCGCTGGCCTGCCTGCTGGCGAGCGAAGCCGAGATGGCGGAGCCGGCCCTGCACGAAGCTGCACGGGCACTGAATGTTGCCCTGCGCTTCGCCCCGGCCGCCGAAAGCCTGGAGCGGATGCTGGCTGATGCAGTGCCGCAAGCGCGTGTAGGTTCGTCGGCGGGGCTCGCCCACGGTGTTTGCGCAGCACCTGTCGACATCGACCGCGTTGGCCGTCGCCGTGGTCGCCTGGCCGTGATCGGCCTGGGCCCTGGTGCCGCCGAGCTGATGGTGCCGGCGGTCAAGGCGGAGCTGGCGCGTGCGCAGGATGTGCTGGGTTACGAAACCTACGTGCGCATGGCCGGCCCCTTCCGCGACGATCAGGTGCTGCACTGCACCGACAACCGCGAAGAGATGCAGCGTGCTCGGCATGCCTTCGAGCTGGCGGCGCAAGGGCGTTCGGTGGTGGTAGTGTCGTCGGGCGATCCGGGCGTGTTCGCCATGGCCGCCGCGGTGCTCGAAGCGCTCCACGAGTCCAGTGACCCGGCCTGGCAGCGCGTCGAGCTGGAGATCCTGCCTGGCGTCTCGGCCTCGCTGGCTACCGCCGCCCAGGCGGGGGCGCCACTGGGCCACGATTTTTGCGTGATGTCGCTGTCGGACAACCTCAAACCCTGGTCGATCATCGAGAAGCGCCTCGACCTGGCGGCCCAGGCGGATCTGGTGCTGGCGTTCTACAACCCGATCTCCAAGGCCCGCCCTCATCAGCTGGGTATGGCGCTGGAGGTGGTACGCCGCCATCGCGGTGCAGGCACCCCCGTGGTGCTGGGCCGTGATATCGGCCGGCCAGGGCAGACCCTGCGCGTGGTGACCTTGGGCGAGCTGCTGCCGGAGATGGTCGACATGCGCACCATGGTGCTGGTCGGCTCCTCGACCACCTGCACCTTCCCCCGTGCCGATGGCGGCCAGTGGGTGTACACGCCGCGCTGGTACCCCGCCAAGCCCTGAGCGGAGCCGGGGTCAGGGCAGCAGGTAGCCCTTGATCCCGGTGAAGATGATCTGCGCCGCCAGGGCGCAGACGAACAGCCCCATCAGGCGGCTGACGATCTGCAGGCCCTGGTCGCCGAGAATCCGTTCGATACGGTGCGAGAGGTACAGCACCAGGCCCACGGTGAAGCTGGCCAGGGCGATGCTGACGATGGCCAGCAGCTTGTCGTCCCAGTGCGGTTGGCCCACGCCCATCACCAGCAACGCACCGATGGTGCCGGGGCCGACGGTGAGCGGAATGGTCAGCGGCACGATGGTCACGTCCTGCTGCACGTTGTCGGTCTGCACCGCCGACTTGCCCTGGGCCATGCCCAGCGCGGAGATGAACAGCACCGAGCCGGCGCCGATGCGGAAGGCGTCGGCGGTGATGCCGAATACCCCGAAGATCACCCGCCCGAACAGGTACAGCAGCACGCTGGCGACCAGCGTGGCAATGGCTACACGCCAGGCCAGTTGCTTGCGTTCCTTGCTGGAGTGGCCGCGAGTCAGGCCGATGAAACATGAGAGCACGAAGAACGGGCTGTAGAGCACGAGCATTTTCAGGTAAACGCTGAACAACTCATGGAGCATGGCGCTGGGTCCGCGGCGGGAATGGGTGGCACCTGTATAGCACGGAACCTGTAGCAGCGGCTTCAGCCACGATCACCCGCGAAGCGGGTGCCCGATTCTGAGGTGGCTGCCTCGCGGCTGAAGCCGCTGCTACAGGATCTGCGTGGTGTCGTCGGACACCGCCTGGCGCTGCCCCGCCCAGAACTGCACCAGCTCGCGCAACTGCGACAACTCCACCGGCTTGGCCATGTGCCCGTCCATGCCAGCCAGGCGCGCGCGTTCCTTGTGTTCGTTGAGGATGTGCGCGGTCAATGCCACCACCGGGGTACGCGGGCGCTGGTTGGCGCTTTCCCAGGCGCGCAGCTGCTGGGTGGCGGAGAAACCATCGAGCACCGGCATCTCGCAGTCCATCAGCACCAGGTCGTAGTGCTTGGCCTTCATCGCCTGCAAGGCCTCTTCACCATTGCTGGCGGTATCGGGTTCGAGGTTGAGCTTGCCGAGCATGCCGCGGATGACCTTGGTCGAGATGCTGTTGTCCTCGGCCACCAGGATGCGGAAGTCGCCGGGCAGGTCCAACGGCACCGGGGTACCGACCGGCAGTGGCGGTGCGGCCTGCTCGCGGCCGCGCAGGGCGAGCTCCTCGGCAAGGGTGGTCTTGAGCGTGTAGCCGGCCACCGGCTTGGCGAGGATACGCTTGACCCCGGCGTTGCGGGCGATGATCTTGCTCGGCGCATTGCTGATGCCGGTGAGCATGACCACCAGGATGTCGTGGTTCAGGCTCGGATCTTCCTTGATCTTCGCTGCCAGTTGCATGCCGGTCATGCCGGGCATGTTCTGGTCGAGCAGCACCGCGTCGAAATAGTCACGCAGATGCGCCTTGGTGCGCAGCAAGGCCAGTGCCTCCTTGCCCGACGGCACCGCGCTGACGTTCATGCCCCAGGCGCTGCATTGCTGCACCAGCACCTTGCGGCAGGTGTCGTTGTCGTCCACCACCAGTACCCGGGCATCGCGCAGCGGGCCGTCGAGGTCGGTGGGCGGCTGCTCCAGGCGCAGCGGGTCGAGCGGCAGGGTCAGCCACAGGGTGTTGCCCATGCTGGTGCTGGTCTTGATGCCGAACTCGCCCTGCATCAGGCCGATCAGTTGCTTGGCGATCACCAGGCCAAGGTGGCCACCGAGTTTGTTGCTGGAGAGGAAGTGGCGGCTGTGCAGCTCGGCCTGCAGCAAGGCGTCACGCTCGGCCGGCGGCATGGGCTCGCCGCTGTCCTGCACGGCGATGCGCAGGCGTGGGCTGTCGCCGCGCTGGTCTAGGGCCACCACCAGCAGGATCTCGCCCTGGCTGGTGTTCTTCAGGGCGTTGTCCAGCAGACTCGACAAGGCCTGGCGCAGGCGTGTCGGATCGCCGCTGACGACCCGGGGCACCTGGGGCTGGGTGAAACTGATCAGCTCGATGTTCTGCTGTTCGGCCTTGGCTCGGAAGATGTTCAGGCAGTCCTCGATCAGGGCATTGAGGTCGAACTGCACGTCGTCCAGCTCGATCTGCCGCGACTCGAGCTTGGAGATGTCGAGGATTTCGTTGATCAGGGTGAGCAGTTCGTTGCCGGCGCTGTGGATGGTCTGCACATAGTCGCGCTGCTTGACCGACAGCGGCGTGCCCAGCAGCAACTCGGTCATGCCCAGCACGCCGTTCATGGGGGTGCGGATCTCATGGCTGATCTTGGCCAGGAACTCGGCCTTGGCGTTGATCTCGGCATCGCTGGCGGCCAGGGCGCGGCTGGCGCGAAAGCGCTCCTCGCTGATCCGGCGCAGGCGCTCGCTGACTGCCAGGTTGAGCAGCAGGCCGCTGACCACGGTCAGCGCCATGAGGATGCACAGCAACCAGGGCGTGGAGGTGCGGGTGAGGCCCAGCAGGGCCGGCAGCAGCACCAGGCCGCCGAGGTTGAACACCAGCATCGCCACGGCGAACAGGCGCGCCGGGCCGTAGCCCTTGTACCAGTGATAGCCGCTGACCAGCAGCATGCTCACGCTGCCCAGGGCGAGCAAAGCGTAGGTCATCAGGTTCAGCGGCAGGGTGTCGACGAACAGCAGCACCAGGCCGCTGACGGCGGCCACCAGCATCTCCAGGTGCAGCAGGCGGTTGAGCCGCGCCGAACTGCAGGGGGAGAAGAAGTGCAGGGTGAAATACAACCCGGCCAGGCCTGCCAGCACCAGCGTCAGGTAGGCCGCCGGGGTCTGCGCGCTGTGCCACAGGTGCCACCAGGGCCCGCTGAGGTTTAGCAGGATCAGCGCGCTGAGCAACATCAGGCCGTGGTACAGCGCCAGCACCAGCGTGGTACTGGAACGCGTGTAGGCAAAACGGATCAGGTTGTGCAGGATCAGCATCACCAGGCCACCGAACAACAGGCCGAACAGCAACGACTGGCGCTGGTCGGCGGCGGCGTGGGCGGTGGTCTCGACAGTGATGGCCGGGCGCAGTTGGTGTTCGGAAACCAGCCGCAGGTAGATATCCAGCGGTTGGTTACTGTGCGGCAGTGGCAGCACGTGGTCCCTGCCGCGCAGGGTGGGGCTGAGGCCGTCGCCCTGCCGGCCATGGTGCAACTGGCGCAGCAGTTTGCCGCCTTCCAGGGCGTAGAGGTCCAGGCGTGACAGGTCGGGGGCGAAAATACGAACCAGTTGTTCCTGGTCGCTCGGATCCAGACGGTAGTGCAACCACAGGGCCTGGTCGGGGAGGGCGGCATCCAGTTCTTCGAGGGCCAATGGGCTGAACTGGTTGCGGTAGCGTTCGGAGCGCACGTCGGACAGCTGCAGGTTGGCCTGTTCATCGAGCAGCGCCGACCAGCCCGCGGCCTGTTCGGCGTGCGCCGGGAGCAGGCAGAGCAGGGTCGTCAGACTGACGAACAGGGCTATGGCAATCCGAAGCCGACGCACGACGAAATCCCTTCTTAGCTAATGTGCCGGATAACCACTATGCGCGGCGCGCCAAGGCGAAGGCAAGGCCCCGGCGGGGCCTTGACGACGAGCCGAAGGCCGTGCGCCGGGAGCACCACGACCGTTGGCTGCACTTTTACTGCTGCTCACCGCGCTCGCGGGCGATGGCCCGGTAGCCGATGTCGTTGCGGTAGAAGCTGGCGTCCCACTTGACCTGCTCGGCCAGGCGGTAGGCCTGCTGCTGGGCGGCTTCGACGGTGTCGCCCATGGCGGTGGCGCACAGCACGCGGCCACCGGCGGTGACCACCTGGCCGTCCTTCAGTGCGGTGCCGGCGTGGAACACCTTGCCTTCCAGCTTGGCGGCGGCGTCCAGGCCGCTGATCGCGGCGCCCTTGGCGTAGTCGCCCGGGTAACCACCGGCGGCCAGCACCACGCCCAGGCTCGGGCGCGGGTCCCATTGCGCTTCGACCTTGTCCAGGGCCTTGGCAAAGGCTGCTTCGATCAGCAGCACCAGGCTCGACTCCAGGCGCAGCATGACCGGCTGGGTTTCCGGGTCGCCGAAGCGGCAGTTGAACTCGATGACCTTGGGGTTGCCCGCCTTGTCGATCATCAGGCCGGCATACAGGAAGCCGGTGTAGACGTTGCCTTCCTCGGCCATGCCGCGCACGGTTGGCCAGATCACCTGGTCCATCACGCGCTGGTGCACGTCGGCGGTGACCACTGGCGCTGGGGAGTAGGCACCCATGCCGCCGGTGTTCGGGCCGGTGTCCTGGTTGCCGACACGCTTGTGATCCTGGCTGGTGGCCATTGGCAGCACGTTGTGGCCATCGACCATGACGATGAAGCTGGCTTCCTCGCCGTCGAGGAACTCTTCGATCACCACGCGCGAACCGGCTTCACCGAAGGCGTTGCCGGCAAGCATGTCGCGCACGGCGTCTTCGGCTTCCTGCAGGGTCATGGCGACGATCACACCCTTGCCTGCAGCCAGGCCGTCGGCCTTGATCACGATCGGCGCGCCTTTCGCACGCAGGTAGGCCAGGGCCGGCTCGATCTCGGTGAAGTTCTGGTAGTCGGCAGTCGGGATCTTGTGGCGGGCCAGGAAGTCCTTGGTGAAGGCCTTGGAGCCTTCCAGCTGGGCCGCGCCCTTGGTCGGGCCGAAGCAGTCCAGGCCACGGCTGCGGAACAGGTCCACGACACCGATGACCAGCGGCGCTTCCGGGCCGACAATGGTCAGGTCGACGTTCTTCTCGGCGAAGTCGGCCAGTTGCTCCAGGGCAGTGACGTCAATGGCGACGTTCTCGCACTTGGCTTCGCTGGCGGTGCCGGCGTTACCCGGCGCCACGAAGATTTTCTCGACCCGTGGGTCCTGGGCGACTTTCCAGGCCAGGGCGTGTTCACGACCGCCGCTGCCGATGATCAAAACTTTCATGTCAAAACCTCGAAATCTGTCGAACGAGAGGCAGCGCCCCTCGCTGTACGAGGTCGCAATGAAACAGGTAGATGCAAGGCGGGGACGGTTCCGATGAGCGCAGTTGCCTTATGGCAATGAGCATCAGCGGAACCGGCCCCAACGCAGCAGATGCCTGCTTCAGTGCGGCCGATTGCCATAATCAGTGGCGGAAGTGGCGCATGCCGGTGAATACCATGGCGATACCGGCCTCGTCGGCGGCGGCGATGACTTCGGCATCGCGCATCGAACCACCTGGCTGGATCACGGCGCTGATACCCACTTTAGCCGCGTTGTCGATGCCATCACGGAACGGGAAGAACGCATCCGAGGCCATTACCGCGCCCTGCACTTGCAGACCGGCATGCTCGGCCTTGATCGCGGCGATGCGCGCGGAGTTGACGCGGCTCATCTGGCCGGCGCCGACGCCGATGGTCTGGCGCTGCTTGGCGTAGACGATGGCATTGGACTTGACGAACTTGGCCACTTTCCAGGCAAACACCAGGTCGTGGATTTCCTGCTCGGTCGGCGCACGCTTGGTGACGATCTTCAGGTCGTCGGCAGTGATCATGCCGATATCGCGGCTCTGCACCAGCAGGCCACCGTTGACGCGCTTGAAGTCCCAACCGGCGGCGCGCTCGGCTGGCCACTCGCCGCACTCCAGCAGACGCACGTTCTGCTTGGCGGCCACGACTTCGCGGGCGGCCTGGGAGATTTTCGGGGCGATGATCACTTCGACGAACTGGCGCTCGACGATGGCTTTGGCGGTTTCGCCATCCAGCTCGCGGTTGAAGGCGATGATGCCGCCGAACGCCGACTCGGTGTCGGTGGCGTAGGCCAGGTCGTAGGCCTTGCGGATACCGCCTTCGTCTTCAGGCACCACGGCCACGCCGCACGGGTTGGCGTGCTTGACGATGACGCAGGCCGGCTTTACGAAGCTCTTCACGCACTCCAGCGCGGCGTCGGTGTCGGCCACGTTGTTGAACGAAAGCTCCTTGCCTTGCAGCTGGATGGCGGTGGAGATGCTGGCTTCGCCTTTCTTGGCCTCGACGTAGAACGCCGCGCTCTGGTGCGGGTTCTCGCCGTAGCGCATTTCCTGGGCCTTGACGAACTGGCTGTTGAAGGTGCGCGGGAACTCGCTGCGGTCTTCGGTGGACAGGGTGTCCTTGGCCTGGTCGATGGTACCCATGTAGTTGGCGATCATGCCGTCGTAGGCGGCGGTGTGCTCGAAGGCCTTGAGCATCAGGTCGAAGCGCTGGGCGTAGGTCAGGCCGCCGGCTTTCAGGCCTTCGACAATGCCGGCGTAATCGCTGGCGTTGACCACGATGGCCACGTCCTTGTGGTTCTTCGCCGCGGAACGGACCATGGTCGGGCCGCCGATGTCGATGTTCTCGATGGCGGTCGGCAGGTCGCAGCCCGGCTTGCTGATGGTGGCTTCGAACGGGTACAGGTTGACCGCGACCAGGTCGATCGGCTTGATGCCATGCTCGTTCATGATGGCGTCGTCGGTGCCGCGACGGCCCAGGATGCCGCCGTGGATCTTCGGATGCAGGGTCTTGACCCGGCCGTCCATCATTTCGGCGAAGCCGGTGTAGTCGGCCACTTCCACCGCGTTCACGCCATTGTCCTTGAGCAGCTTGTAGGTGCCGCCGGTGGACAGGATCTCGACACCGAGCTGCTGCAGCTCACGGGCGAATTCGAGGATACCGGTCTTGTCGGAGACGCTGATCAGGGCGCGGCGGATCGGCAGGCGGGTAGTCTGGTCGGTCATTTCAGATTCCATAACGCGGTGGAGTCAGCAAAAAAGGCGCCTCTTTGCATGAGCGCCTTTTTGGTTGGGGTTCTGGCCTTACAACAGATCGTACTGCTTGAGCTTCTTGCGCAGCGTGCCTCGGTTGAGCCCGAGCATCTCGCTGGCCTTGGTCTGGTTGCCCTTGACGTAGTTCATCACGCATTCGAGCAGGGGCGCCTCGACTTCCGAGAGCACCAGGTTGTACACGTCCGTGACGGTAGCGCCTTCCAGGTGGGCGAAGTAGTTGTGCAGTGCCTTCTCGACGCTGTCGCGCAGGGTCTGGCCCTCTTCGCTCGGCGTGTTCAGGTGCTGCTTGAGGTTGGCGTTGTCGCTCACGGGCGTTGTTCCACTCACTAATGTCTCGGTCATCATCGTCATGCGGCCACCCCTTGTTCGTCCTCTGTCCCAAGGCTCTGTCGACGTTCGGCGAAAAACGCCTGAACGTTGGCGCACTGCGCTTGTGTGTCTTGCAAAGCGTTGAACTGGCTGCGGAACTCCTTGCCGCCAGGTCGGGTTGCCAGGTACCAGCCAACGTGCTTGCGGGCGATCCGCACGCCCATCACATCGCCATAGAAGGCATGCAGCGCGGCCAGGTGCTCCAGCAGAATGCGTTCTACTTCGTCCAGCGCCGGGGCGGGGAGGTGCTCGCCCGTGCGCAGGTAATGCTCGACCTCGCGGAAAATCCACGGCCGCCCCTGGGCGGCACGGCCGATCAGCAGGCCGTCGGCGCCGGTGGCATGCAGCACCGCCCGGGCCTTTTCCGGCGAGGTGATGTCGCCGTTGGCAAATACCGGGATCGACACCGCCTGCTTGATCGCGGCGATGGTGTCGTACTCGGCGTCACCGGTGTACAGGTCGGCGCGTGTGCGGCCATGCACCGCCAGCGCCTGGATGCCGGCCTGTTCGGCGATCTTCGCCACGTTCAGGCCGTTCTTGCTCGCCCGGTCCCAGCCGGTGCGGATCTTCAGCGTCACCGGTACGTCCACGGCGCCGACGACGGCATGGAGGATTTCGGTGACCAAGGCTTCATCTCTCAATAAAGCAGAGCCTGCGGCCTTGTTGCAGACTTTTTTCGCCGGGCAGCCCATGTTGATATCGATGATCTGCGCGCCGGCCTCGACGTTGGCCCGGGCCGCCTCGGCCATCATCTGCGCGTCGCCACCGGCGATCTGCACCGAGCGTGGCTCGGGATCACCTTCGTGGATGCGGCGCAGGCTCGACTTGCGGCTGTTCCACAGGCGCATGTCGCTGGAAACCATCTCCGACACCACCATGCCCGCGCCAAGGCGTTTGCACAGCGTTCGGAAAGGTTGGTCCGTGACGCCGGCCATGGGGGCCAGGATCAGGTTGTTCTGCAGTGTGTAAGGGCCGATGCGTACCGCCGACATAGGTGTTCCCTGTTGTGGGGCCGAATCATTGGAGTTCGAAAAAGGGATGGCATGATACCCGCTCTCGATGACCGGATAAAGATGAATCTGGATAAAATCTGAACAGTTGCGGCGTTATGACACCCAGTGCCAAGTGGCGAGCTTCAAGCTGCAAGAGGCCTGCAGACAGGCTTTTACCTGCGGCTTGAAGCGTGCCGCCTGTCGCTTATTCCGGCGAACGGAAGCTCAGGCTGTAGTTCACCGCCTTCGGCCCAGGGTCGAGGATGTCCAGGGCGATGTGGATCGGCGTCTGGCTGGGCATCTCGCCGCGCCCGGCCAGTTCGCCCGACAGGTACTCGCTGGGCTTGAAGCGCCGGCTGGCGATCAACTGGCCGTTGAGGTCGGCGAAGCGCAGCTCGAGCAGCGGGAAGGGCTGGGCGAAGGGCGCACGGTTGTAGATGATCGCGTCGACGATCAGCGCCCCTTTGAAGTCCGGGTGGCTGCGCACCACCAGGTTGCTGCTCTTGATCCGCGAGATGTCGACGCGGGTCGGCACCTGGCAGCCGAGCATCGGACACAGCTGTTGGAACCAGGGGCGATACTGGTCCTGGCGGGCCATTTCGTCGAAGTGGAACCAGATGTACTGGAATGCCAGCAAGCCCGCGGCCAGCAGGGTCAGGAGACCCCACAACAGGCGCTTGCCCCAGTTCGGGGTTGGCTTTTCCCAGCCCAGCTGCAACGGGTCGTCGACCACGTCGACCAACGGCTCCTTGCGCGAGCGCTCGGGCTTGGCGGCCAGGCTCGGTTCCAGGCGCTGCCCGGGATGTTCGTCGGGGTCATCGTCGCGGGCCGAGAACGGCGCGCCGTGCACCTCGTCGTCGAGCGCCGAAAGGCCCTTTTCCGGCAAGGGTTCGTCATGGCTGGGCAGCTGCCGCGAGGGTTCGTCGAGGTCGTCGTCGAGTGGCCGATCGCGCACTGGTGGTTCATCGTCCAGATCGAGGCTGGTCGCGCCGAGGGTAGGCTCGGTGCGCTCGTCGTCGGCCGGCGCCAGGTCCAGCGACTCCTGCTCGACCAGCATCGGTGCGTCCTCGCGCTCCTGCGCCGGCTCACGGTCGCCGTCAGTGGCCGTGCCGAACGGTTCATCGCCAGGCCCATCACCGAGCTGATCGTCGCGGCGGGCCTGGAGCATGCCCTTGGCCGGGGCTGCGCGTCGATCACCCGGGCTGCGCCGTTCAAGGCGCGCCAGCTCCTGGTCGAGGTCGAGGGCGTCCAGTTCCTCGGCCGTGACCGTCCAGTTGTCCTCGCTCGGTGCCGGCGGGGCGGCCTCCGGTTGCACGGCTGCGGGCGCTGGCACGGCCGGCTCGACTGCCGGCACCGGCGCACGAATGTCGCCTTCGCCAGCCGTGGCGCGGTTCTGCTCCAGCAGTTGCTTCGCCGCGTTGAACACCTGCAGGCATTGGCCGCAGCGCACCACGCCGCGGGCCACGCTCAACTGGTGATGGGTGACGCGAAAGCTGGTCTGGCAATGCGGGCACTGGGTGACGAAACTGTCGGTCATGCGGCTGTCCGGGAAGCTGTGCAGGAGATGAGTCTAGGCGCGCTTAGCGGCGGCGACCACTGATACGTACCCAGCCGTCGCGCACGACGATCGGGTCCAGGTCGAAGTCGGCGGCATAGGCGGCGGCCACTTCCTCGCCCTGTTCGGCGAGGATGCCCGACAGCGCCAGCAGGCCGCCGGGGCGCACCAGGCCGGACAGCTGCGGCGCCAGCGCTACCAGCGGGCCGGCCAGGATGTTGGCGACCAGCACGTCGGCCTGCATCGCCGGCATCTGCTCGGGCAGGTACAGGTCGAACGTGTCGTCGGCAATGCCGTTGCGCTGGGCGTTGTCACGGGAGGCCTCGATAGCCTGCACGTCGATGTCGGTGCCGACCGCGTGGCGGGCGCCGAGCAGCAGCGCGGCAATGGCCAGGATGCCCGAGCCGCAGCCGAAGTCGAGCACTTGCGTGCCTTGCAGCTGCTGGCCGTCGAGCCATTCCAGGCACAGCGCGGTGGTCGGGTGGGTACCCGTGCCAAAGGCCAGGCCCGGGTCGAGCAGCAGGTTGACCGCGTTCTTTTCCGGGGCTTCGTGCCAGCTCGGCACGATCCACAGGCGCTGGCCGAAACGCATCGGCTGGAAGTTGTCCATCCAGCTGCGCTCCCAGTCCTGGTCCTCGATCACCTCGGCGTGGTACTCGGGGAGCTCGGCGCCGGTCAGCAGGCGCAGGTGGGCGAACACCTGCTCGGGCTCGGCATCGGCCTCGAACAGCGCCAGCAAGTGCGTGTGCGACCACAGCGGGGTGGTGTTGAGGTCCGGTTCGAAGATCGGCTGGTCTTCGGCGTCCATGAAGGTCACCGAGACAGCACCCACTTCAAGCAGGGCGTCTTCGTAGGTTTCGGCTTGTTCCGGGCTGATGGCCAGGCGTACTTGCAGCCAGGGCATGGCGGGCACCTTTGGTAAATCGACAGGGGCAGCCCGAGGCTGCGCGAAAAGGCCGCCAGTTTACTTGAGTGCGTGGGGTTTGTGCAGAAGTCGCATGCCGGCATGCGCCATACCTGTGGGAGCTACTGGCTTGTTTGCCTGTACCGGCCTCTCGCCGGCAAGCCGGCTCCCACAGGATGACACATTGCTTTGGGCTAGCGCGGTCGGGGTGGGAGCCGGCTTGCCGGCGAGAGGCCGGTGCGAGAAAGCCCTGCCCTCAGAGACTGCGCGCCCGCGTCACCCGGTCCACCAGATAGACCAGCCCGTGATAATCGATGCCACTGTGGCTCGACAGGCCGATCTCGCAGGTGCGGCTGGTGGAGATCCCCTCGCTGCAATACTGCACCGCGTCCTTGAGCGTGCGCAGCGAATGGGCGTTGAGCTCCGGTGTGGTGAAGCCCTTGTCGCCGGCGAAGCCGCAGCAATGAATGCCTTCGGGGATCACCACCTGCTTGCTGCAGCGCCGCGCCAGGTCGATCAGCGCCTGGCTTTCGCCCAGGTGCTGGGTGCTGCAGGTCACGTGTACCGCCACGGGCTCGTCCTGGGGGGTGAACTCCAGCTTGTCGACCAGGTGGGTGCGGATGAAGCGTACCGGGTCGTACAAATCCAGCCGCGATTCGCCCAGGTCCTGCACCAGGCGCAGGGTGCAGGGGCTGGTGTCGCAGTAGATCGGGTCGAGGCCGCCACGGCTGGCGTGCAGCAGCGCGTTGATCAGTTCCTGGCGCTTGTGCTCGGCTTGTTCGGGGTAGCCCTTGGAGGCGAACGGCTGGCCGCAGCACAGGCTGTCGGCGTTGTCCGGGAACACTACCTGATAGCCGGCCTTCTCCAGCAGGGCGCGGGTCTTGTCCAGCAGCGAGCTTTGCTCGCGGTCGGCATAGGCCGGGCCCATCACCCGCGAAACACAGGCGGCCAGATAGACTACGCGAGGGCGGTCGTCGTGGTTTGCAGTGCGGAGCTCTACGGCCCGCAACGGCTGCGGCATGGCGGGTGTCCACTGTGGCAGGCGGCCTTTGCTGGCCTTGCTCAGGCGGGCGCTGAGCCGACTCATGCGTGGGGCACCGAGCAGCTTGCGCGCGCTATTGGCGGCGGCCAGCGTGAAGCGGGCACCGCGCAGGGTGGCGTGGAAATGTTCGGCCAGCCAGTCGGCGGCCTTGCCGTGCTCGGCCGCCTGCCCGCGCAGCTTCTTCACCAGCTCGCCAGTGTTGATGCCCACCGGGCAGCGCTGGGCGCACAGGCCGGTGGCGGCGCAGGTGTCGATGCCCTGGTACTGATAGGTGCGCAGCAGTTCGCGGGTATCAACGCCGGCGCGTTTCTTCGCCTGGATGTCGCGCCACATGACGATGCGCTGGCGCGGGCTCAAGGTAAGCCCTTTCGACGGACATACCGGCTCGCAGAAACCGCACTCGATGCACTTGTCGACGATCTCGTCGGCGGCCGGCAGCGGCTTGAGGTTCTTCAGGTGGATGTCAGGGTCCTCGCTCAGCACCACATCGGGGTTGAGGATGCCGTTGGGGTCGAGCAGGCGCTTGAGCTTCCACATCAGCTGGTAGGCGTCATGCCCCCATTCCAGTTCGACGAAGGGCGCCATGTTGCGCCCGGTGCCGTGCTCGGCCTTGAGCGAGCCGCCGAATTCCACTGCCACCAGCTGCGCCACGTCGTCCATGAAGGCCTGGTAGCGCGCCACTTCCTCGGCGCTGTTGAAGCCCTGGGTGAAGACGAAGTGCAGGTTGCCTTCCAGCGCGTGGCCGAAAATGATCGCCTCGTCGTAGCGGTGCTTGTCGAACAGCTGGATCAGGCGGTTGACGCCTTCGGCCAGTTGCTCGATGGGGAAGGTCACGTCCTCGATGATCACCGTGGTGCCGGTCTGGCGCACGGCGCCGACGGCGGGGAAGGTGTCCTTGCGGATCTTCCATAGCTGGTTGTACACCGCCGGGTCTTCGCTGAACGCGACCTTCTGCTCCAGCGGGTAGTCGTCGATGGACGCCATTACCTGCTCGAGTTGCTCGTGCAGCAGGCTCTGGCTGGCCGCGCGACATTCGATCAGCAGGGCGCAGGCGTTGGCCGACAGGTCCTTGACCCACGCCGGCATGCCCGGCATCTCCTGCACCGAGCGCAGGCTGCGTCGGTCGAGCAGCTCCACGGCGGAGACGGGCTGGCGCTTGAGCACGGTCACGGCGCGGCAGCAGCTTTCGACGCTGGGGAACACCAGCAGCGCGCTGGCCTTGTGCGGGTGGTCGGGCACGGTGTCGTAGGTGACGGCGCTGATGAAACCCAGGGTCCCCTCGGAGCCGACCAGCAAGTGTTGCAGAATATCGAGCGGCTGGTCGTAGTCCACCAGTGCGTTAAGCGAAAGCCCCGTGGTGTTCTTCAGCCGGTACTTGTGCCGGATGCGCTCAGCCAGCGTGGTGTTGGCGCGGGTCTCGCGGCCAAGGCGGGCCAGTTCGTCCAGCAGGCTGGCGTGGCTTTGCTCGAATGCGGCGACGCTGGCCGGGTCTTCGCTGTCCAGGCGGGTGCCATCGGCCAGCACCAGGCGCAGACCGGCGAGGGTGTGGTAGGTGTTCTGCGCGGTGCCGCAGCACATGCCGCTGGCATTGTTGGCGACGATGCCGCCGATCTTGCAGGCGTTGATCGACGCCGGGTCCGGGCCGATCTTGCGCCCATAGGGGGCCAGCCAGGCATTGGCCTGGGCGCCGATCACGCCGGGCTGCAGGCGGATCTGCTCGCCGTGGTTGCGAATCTCCCGGCCATTCCAGTTGTCGCCGAGCACGATCAGCACCGAGTCGCTGATGGCCTGGCCAGACAGGCTGGTGCCGGCAGCGCGGAAAGTCACCGCTACCCGGTCACGCTGGGCCAGCTGGATCAGCGCGACCACTTCGTCCTCGGACTCCACGCGCAGCACCAGCTTGGGGATCAGCCGGTAGAAGCTGGCGTCGGTGCCGAAGGCCAGGGTCGAAGTCGGGTCGTCGAAGCGGCGCTCGGCGGGGATCAGGCGCTCGGCATCACGCAGGAACGCGGCGGGCAGGCTCATGCAGTCTCCTCGCGGGGCCGCGGCGTCTGGTGCGCGGCGTGCCCCGGGTAATCAGGCGTTGGCGGGCGCGCTCAGGCGCCCAGTTCGCGGACCAGCGAGTCTTTGCTGATCTCGCCGATGGACTTGGCGCCGGTCAGCACCATGGCTACGCGCATCTCTTTCTCGAACAGCTCCAGCAGGTTCTTCACCCCGGCCTCGCCGTGGGTCGCCAGGGCATAGAGGAAGGCGCGGCCGATCAGCACGGTGTCGGCGCCCAGGGCGATCATGCGCACCACATCGAGGCCGCTGCGAATGCCGGAGTCGGCGAGGATCTTGATATCGCCCTTCACCGCGTCGGCGATGGCCGGCAGCGCACGGGCGCTGGACAACACGCCGTCGAGCTGGCGGCCGCCGTGGTTGGAGACGACGATGCCGTCGGCGCCGAACTTGACCGCGTCGCGGGCGTCATCGGCGTCGAGGATGCCCTTGATGATCATCGGGCCGTCCCAGAATTCGCGGATCCACTCCAGGTCTTTCCAGGAGATGGACGGGTCGAAGTTGTTGCCCAGCCAGCCGATGTAGTCGGCCAGGCCCGTGGGGTTGCCGCGGTAGGCGGAGATATTGCCCAGGTCGTGGGGGCGGCCCATCACGCCGACGTCCCAGGCCCATTGCGGGTGAGTCATGGCTTGCAGCACACGGCGCAGCGGGCCGTTGGCGCCGCTCATGCCGGAGTGGGCGTCGCGGTAGCGGGCGCCGGGCACGGGCATGTCGACGGTGAACACCAAGGTCTTCACGCCGGCCGCTTTCGCACGCTCCAAGGCGTTGCGCATGAAGCCGCGGTCTTTCAGGACATACAGCTGGAACCACATTGGCCGGTCGATGGCCGGGGCCACTTCTTCGATCGGGCACACCGATACCGTCGACATCGTGAACGGAATGCCATGGGCCGCCGCTGCGCGTGCCGCCTGCACCTCGCCACGACGGGCGTACATGCCGGTGAGGCCGACCGGGGCCAGGGCCACAGGCATGCTCAGAGTCTCGTCGAACAGTTTTGTCTGCAAGCTCAGTTCGGACATGTTCTTCAGCACGCGCTGGCGCAAGGCGATGCCGGCAAGGTCCGAGACATTGTGGCGCAGGGTGTGCTCGGCGTAGGCGCCGCCGTCGGCGTAGTGGAACAGGAAGGGAGGCAGCTTGCGTTGGGCCGCGGCGCGATAGTCGGTGGAGGCGGAAATGATCATGGATTCTCGCAGCGTTGCTTGTGGGGAATGCCGGGCGCGTTAAGGCGCCCGGCCCCTGTCACTTTAGTGATGAACCAGCATGCCAGTGAGCCAGTAGGCCTGGACCAGAGTGATCAGGCCGACGATGGTGGCGAAGAACAGGCTGTGCTTGACGGTGAAGCGGAACAGGTCGGATTCCTTGCCGACCAGGCCGGTGGCCGCGCAGGCCACGGCGATCGACTGCGGCGAGATCATCTTGCCGGTCACGCCTCCGCTGGTGTTGGCCGCCACCAGCAGAGTGTCGCTGACGCCGATCTGGTGCGCGGTGGTGGCCTGCAGCGAGCTGAACAGGGCATTGGACGAAGTGTCCGAGCCGGTCAGGAACACGCCCAGCCAGCCGAGGAACGGCGAGAAGAACGGGAACGCCGCGCCGGTGCCGGCCAGCACCAGGGCCATGGTCGAGGACATGCCCGAGTAGTTGGTGACGAAGGCGAAGGCCAGCACCATGCCGATCGACAGGATCGGCCAGCGCAGTTCCCAGAAGGTCTCTTTGAAAGTGGTCAGACCAGTTTTGAAGTTGATCTTCAACACCCACATCGAGATCAGTGCCGATAGGAAGATCGCGGTGCCGGTGGCGGAAATCGGGTCGAGCTTGAACACCGCCGGCATGGCGATGGGCGCTGTGACGATTGGGGCGGTCTTCACCACCAGCTGGTCGAGGTGCGGGATGGCGAAGTTGAACACGAAGTTGTACATCGCGCCGCCCGGGGCGAAGGCTGCCTTGAACGGTTTCAGGGTCCAGATGGTGACCAGTACGGTGAGGATCAGGAATGGCGACCAGGCCTTGAAGATCTCGCCAAAGCTGTACGGGCTCGGTTGGCTGCCGCTCGACTGCACGACGGCGGCGCCGACGCTGCCCTTGGCCTCGGCGAACGCGCGCTTGGGCTGCCAGACCTTGAGGAACAGGGTCAGGGCGATCAGGCTGGCCAGGGCCGAGGTGATGTCGGGCAGCTCCGGGCCGATGAAGTTGGAGGTGAAGTACTGGGTGACGGCGAAGCTCAGGCCGGCCACCAGGGCGGCAGGCCAGGTCTCTTTCACGCCGCGCACGCCGTCCATCATGAACACCAGCCAGAACGGCACGAACAGCGACAGCAGCGGCAGCTGGCGTCCGGTCATGGCGCCGATGTGGAAGGCGTCGATGCCGGTTACCTGCCCGGCCACGATGATCGGGATGCCCAGGGCGCCAAAGGCCACCGGGGCGGTGTTGGCGATCAGGCACAGGCCGGCGGCATACAGCGGGTTGAAGCCCAGGCCCACCAGCAGCGCGGCGGTGATGGCCACCGGTGCGCCGAAGCCGGCCGCGCCTTCGAGGAAGGCGCCGAAGCAGAAGCCAATCAGCAGCACCTGCAGGCGCTGGTCGTCGGTGATCGACAGCACCGAGCTGCGGATGACCTCGAACTGGCCACTCTTGACCGTGAGTTTGTAGAGGAACACCGCGGCAACGATGATCCAGGCAATTGGCCAGAGGCCATAGAGGAAGCCGTAACCCGCAGCGGCCAGGGCCATGTCGACAGGCATCTGGAAGGCGAAGATCGCCACCAGGATCGACAGCGCCAGGGTGATGCTGCCGGCGACGTGGCCCTTGAGGCGGAACACGGCGAGGGCAAGGAAGAAGAACACGATTGGGATGACCGCCGCCAGCGCGGACAGGCCAAGGCTACCAAGCGGGGTATAGAGTTGTTGCCAGGTTTGCATATGGGGTGGCCCCTAATTGTTGTTGGTCAAGGCACTGGCATTGGATAATTGGTAAGACCAATTTACAATGGCTGGTCGCTAGGTTAAAAGCGCAGCAGCGGGTGTGTCAATTTGTCCTGGGGGAAACTTTGGTCGGATGCCGATGAGCGGGCATCTGAATGGCTGGGAAAAACGCCGCCTGATGGGTGTCGGCGCAAGCCGGATAGGCGCAGAATAGGCGCCCCCGGATTCGCATCCCCGGGGTTCGTGGAGAGCATGTGATGGTTTTTGATCAGGTCCGCCAGCGGCGCCTGTCCGACGACATCGTCGATCGGTTGGAAGGGATGATTCTCGAAGGCACCCTCACCTCGGGTCAGCGCCTGCCGGCTGAGCGCGCCCTGGCCGAGCAGTTCGGCGTGTCGCGCCCGTCGCTGCGCGAGGCGATCCAGAAGTTGGTGGCCAAGGGCTTGCTGGTCAGTCGCCAGGGCGGCGGCAACTATGTGGCCGAGTCATTGGGCTCGACCTTCAGCGACCCCTTGCTGAAACTTCTCGAATCCAGTCCCGAGGCGCAGCGTGACCTGCTGGAGTTTCGTCATACGCTGGAGGCGTCCTGCGCCTACTACGCGGCGCAGCGCGCCACCGAGCCGGATCGCGAGCGGCTGAAGACTGCGTTCGACGCCTTGCAGGACTGCTACAACCGTGTCGGTGAAGTGGACCGGGCGGAGGAGGGCGCGGCGGATGCGCGCTTCCATCTGGCCATTGCCGAGGCCAGCCACAATGCCGTGCTGTTGCACACCATTCGCGGGTTGTTCGACCTGCTCAAGCGCAATGTGGTGACCAACATTGGCGGCATGTACCAGCAACGCACGGAGACCCGCGACATGCTGATCAGCCAGCATCGCGAGTTGTATCTGGCGATTGTCGAGGGGCGCGCGGAGGACGCGCGGGAGGTGTCCAGCCGGCACATCCTATATGTGCAGGAGGTGCTGCAGGAGGCGCAGCAGCAAGCGCAGCGGGTGGCGCGTGCGGAGCGGCGCAGCGGACGCTGATTCTGGACTTCGTGGGAGGGGGCTTGCCCCGCGATCGCGCTAGCAGGGGCAGCAGTACTGCCTGGCCTGGCGCTATCGCGGGGCAAGCCCGCTCCCACGGGAAAGGTCAGGCCGAGCCCTACTCTTCCTTGCCCTTGTTGCGCATCGTGCGCTGCAGCTCGCGGTTGGAGTCGCGCTCGCGCACGGTATCGCGCTTGTCGAACTCCTTCTTGCCCTTGCCGAGTGCGATCTCGCACTTGATCAGGTGCTTGCTCCAGTACAGCGACATCGCTACGCAGGTGTAGCCCTTCTGCGCCACGGCCGCTTCCAGGCGCTCGAGCTCGCGCTTGTTCAGCAGCAGCTTGCGGGTGCGGATGGGGTCGGCGATGACGTGGGTGCTGGCGGTGTTCAGCGGGGTGATGTGGCTGCCGAACAGCCAGGCTTCGCCATCCTTGAGCAGCACGTAGCTGTCGGTCAGGTGCGCCTTGCCGGCCCGCAGGCTTTTTACTTCCCAGCCGGACAGGACCAGCCCGGCCTCGAACTTGTGTTCGATGAAGTAATCGTGTCGCGCTTTCTTGTTCTGCGCGATGGTCCCGGTCGGATGCTTCTTTTGTTTAGCCATAGGGGCGGCATTATAGGCAGTCGCCGCGTCCTCGGCTACGGGGTTTAGCTGCGCTTGAGCCTGTTGTGTGAATCCCGGACAATGCAACCCACGCTCTGCCGCGCAGAGCCGTTTTCAAGGCGCTGACAAGCGCTGCCGCCCAGTTTGGAAGTGACGCCTGGATGACTACCCATATTCAACGCTCCGCTCTGCTGCCGTACCCTGCCCAGGCGCTCTACGACCTGGTCAACGATGTGGCGAGCTACCCGGAGTTCCTGCCCTGGTGCTCGGCGTCCACGGTGCTCGAGACCAGTGACGCGCACATGCGGGCAAGGCTGGAAGTGGCCAAGGGTGGCATGAGCCAGCAGTTCATCACGCGCAATGTGCTGGTGCCGGGGCAGTCGATCGAGATGAACCTGGAGGAGGGGCCGTTCACCCAGTTGCACGGGCTGTGGGTGTTCAAGCCGTTGGGAGAGAAGGCCTGCAAGATCAGCCTCGACCTGTCGTTCGACTACGCAGGTGCCCTGGTGCGGGCCACATTGGGGCCGCTGTTCAACCAGGCGGCCAACACGATGGTCGATGCCTTCTGCCAGCGGGCCAAGCAGCTCAATGGTTGAGGGCGCGCTTGGCAGGTGAGCAAGCCCCGCCATTCATGCAGGCAATAAAAAGCCCGGGCAAGATCCGGGCTTTTTAGTATCGGCGCATTTACTGCGGCGAAGTTTCCAGCGGTGCTGGTGTCGGTACCGGGGTGGTCTCGACGTTGTCGATTTCCTTTTGCAGCGAGTCTTCCAGCGAGCCTGGCTTGGCTGGCTTCTCGGGTTGGCTCGGCTGCTTGTCCGGGTTGACCGTGGTGTCACCGCTGCCACCGAGGATTTCCTGGTCGCGGCTGACGCCTGGCATGAAGTCGCCGGAGAGGTTGACCAGTTGATCGTTCTCGTTGAAGAAGATGCTCATGCGCTCTTGCTGGCGCTGGCCGCCGCCAGGCTGCAGGCTGTAGAGATAATCCCAGCGATTGGTGTGGAAGGTGTCCTGCAGCAGGGGGTTGCCCATGATAAACCTTACTTGTCGGCGGGTCATTCCCGGACGCAATTGGTCTATCATGTCCTGCGTGACGACATTGCCCTGCTGGATGTCGATTTTGTAAACCCCGGGAAACGAGCAACCGGCGAGTGCGAGCAGTCCCACTAGGGTGAGGCTGGTTAGCAAGAGCTTGGTGTTTTGCATCGGTGGGCGACTTCCACTATCTTGGCTGGACAACGTAAACCCCGATCATACCCGTATTAAGAGAAGCTGCGAAGCAGCATCGGCGAGAAAGCTGACCATGGTTGAAAATAGCGAATTGCGCAAAGCGGGCCTCAAGGTAACCCTGCCTCGAGTAAAGATTCTTCAGATGCTCGACTCCACCGAGCAGCGTCACATGAGTGCCGAGGATGTGTACAAGGCGCTGATGGAGGCTGGCGAGGATGTCGGTCTGGCGACCGTGTATCGCGTACTGACCCAGTTCGAAGCGGCGGGTCTGGTGGTTCGCCATAACTTCGATGGCGGCCACGCGGTATTCGAGCTGGCTGACGGCGGCCACCACGACCACATGGTCAACGTGGACAGCGGTGAAGTCATCGAGTTCTTCGATGTCGAGATCGAAAAGCGCCAGAAGGAAATCGTTGCCGAGCACGGTTTCGAGCTGGTGGACCACAATCTGGTTCTGTATGTGCGTAAAAAGAAGTAACGATTTATCTCGTTATTGACGACAAAGGCGACCTTCGGGTCGCCTTTGTGCGTTCTGGGGAGCGTGCGTGGGGTGGGCCCGCTCAGGTCTTGCTGGTCACCACCATCTTGCGCGCATGGGCCAGCGACTCTTTGGTGAGGTCGATGCCGCCCAGCATCCGCGCCACTTCCTCGACCCGCTCGCGCTTGCCCAGGCTGGCCACGGCGGTATGCGTGGTGTCGCTGTTGCGCACCTTGTGCACGAACAGGTGGTGATGCCCCTGGGCTGCGACCTGTGGCAGGTGGGTCACGGTCAGCACCTGGCCGCGCTCGCCGAGGCGGCGAAGCAATTGGCCGACGATCTCGGCGGTCGGGCCGCCGATGCCAACGTCGACTTCGTCGAATACCAGGGTTGGAATGCGTGAGGTCTGTGCGGTGATCACCTGGATCGCCAGGCTGATGCGTGACAGTTCGCCGCCCGAGGCCACTTTGGCCAGGCCCTTGAGTGGCTGGCCGGGGTTGGCACTGACCAGCAGTTCGATCTGTTCCAGGCCATGGGGTGAGAGGTCCGTGCTTTCGAAGGGGGTGAGTTCGATGCAGAAGCGTCCGCCGGGCATGCCCAGGCGTTGGATTTCCTGCTCCACGGCGGTGGCCAGCTGTTTGGCCGCCTGCCGGCGCAGGGTGCTGAGCTCGATGGCCTTCTCTCTATAATGCTGTGCGAAGGCCGCGAGCTCCTCGCCCAGTCGCTCGATCGATTCGTCGCTGGCGTTCAGCCCTTCCAGCTCTTCCATCAGGCGCTGTTGCAGGTGCGGCAGTTCAGTGGGATGCACGCGGTGCTTGCGGGCGAGGGTGTAGATGGTGTCCAGGCGCTCTTCAAGGGTCTGCAGGCGCATCGGGTCGGCGTCGAAGTTGTCGAGGAAGCGGTTGAGTTCGCCGACGGCCTCCTCCACCTGGATCTGCGCGCTGGCAATCAGGTTGACCGCCTCGCCCAGTGCTTTGGGTGCATTGCCTACCGCGCCGAGGCGGTTGAGGCTCATGGTCAGGGCACTCAGCACGTTGCCTGAATCGCTTTCGCTGCACTGTTCGATGACCTGGCGGCAAATGCCGAAGAGTGCCTCGGCGTTGGTCAGGTTCTTGTGCTCCTGCTCAAGCTGCTCCAGTTCGTTTTCGCCCAGTCCGAGGTTGTCGAGTTCCTCCAGCTGGTAGCTGAGCAACTGGTGGCGCGCCCGCTGCTCGTCGCCGGAGTTGCTCAGACGCTCCAGCTCCTGGCGCGTCTGGTTCCAGCGCTTGGCGGCCAGCTGCACCTGGCGGGCCAGATCGGTGGCGCCGGCGTACTCGTCCACCAGGCGGCGGTGGGTGTCGGTTTTCAGCAGTGACTGGTGTTCGTGCTGGCTGTGGATATCGATCAGCAGCTCGCCCAGGGCCTTGAGGTCTCCCAGCGGACAAGGGGTGCCATTGATGTAGCCGCGGCTACGGCCCTCGGCGGTGATCACCCGGCGCAGGATGCAGGGGCCGTCGCTTTCCAGGTCGCGCTCGGCGAGCCAGGCGTGCGCCTCGGGGATGTCGACCAGGTCAAACGTGGCGAGGATGTCGGCTTTGTCGGTGCCCGGGCGCACCACGCCGCTGTCGGCGCGGTCGCCCAGGGCCAGGCCGAGGGCATCGAGCATGATCGACTTGCCGGCCCCGGTCTCGCCGGTGATGACGGACATGCCGCGGGCGATCTCGAGGTCGAGGTGTTCGACGATGGCGTAGTTGTGAATGGACAGGTGCACCAGCATGGGGCGGCTCCCGAAGGGTCTTGTCTGGATATTTATACAGTGCTTTTCGCGAGTCTGCCAATAGCCGGTCGACGAATGTGGAAAAGCACCTTCCCCCTTGAACCTGGTTTTTCCGACCCCATATAGCCGGCAAGACATGGCGAGCCTGGCTCGCACGACAGAAATCGTGGAGGAGAAACCCAATGGCTGACGAACAGCTGGATGAGAAGAACCTGAATTCCGAAGAAGCAGGCGCCGCGAATGCCGATGCCCGTGTCCTGGAGCTCGAGGAGCAGCTGGCCGCCGCCAAGGACCAGTCCCTGCGCGCCGCTGCCGACCTGCAGAACATCCGCCGCCGTGCCGAGCAGGATGTCGAGAAGGCCCACAAGTTCGCCCTGGAGAAGTTCGCCGGCGACCTGCTGCCGATCATCGACAGCCTGGAGCGTGGTCTGGAGCTGTCCAGCGCCGACGACGAGACCATCAAGCCGATGCGCGAAGGCATCGAGCTGACCCTGAAGATGTTCCAGGACACCCTCAAGCGCTACAACCTCGAGACCATCGAGCCGCACGGCCAGCCATTCAACGCCGAGCACCACCAGGCGATGGCCATGCAGGAAAGTGCTGATGTCGAGCCGAACAGCGTGCTGAACGTGTTCCAGAAGGGCTACCTGCTCAATGGCCGCCTGCTGCGCCCCGCCATGGTGGTGGTCAGCAAGGCGCCGAGCGCCCCGCAGCCTTCGATCAACGAAAAGGCTTGAAATCTTTTCGGGCACCCCCATCTAGGTGTCAAGCCTTCAAGTATTAGCGCAGTTGGCCAAAGCAGTCGCTGCTACCAAATTCAAGTTTCGGGAGAATCAACATGGGTAAAATCATCGGTATCGACCTGGGGACCACCAACTCCTGCGTCTCCGTGCTGGAAAACGGCACTGCCAAGGTCATCGAGAACGCCGAAGGCGCGCGCACCACGCCTTCGATCATCGCCTACGCCAACGACGGCGAGATCCTGGTTGGCCAGTCGGCCAAGCGCCAGGCGGTCACCAACCCGCACAACACCCTGTTCGCGGTGAAGCGTCTGATCGGCCGCCGCTTCGAAGAAGATGTCGTACAGAAAGACATCAAGCTGGTGCCTTACAAGATCGTCAAGGCCAACAATGGTGACGCCTGGGTCGAGGCTGCCGACAAGCAGATGGCTCCGCCGCAGATCAGCGCCGAAGTCCTGAAAAAAATGAAGAAGACCGCCGAAGACTACCTCGGCGAGCCGGTCACCGAAGCGGTCATCACCGTGCCGGCCTACTTCAACGACAGCCAGCGCCAGGCGACCAAGGACGCCGGCCGCATCGCTGGCCTGGACGTAAAACGCATCATCAACGAGCCGACCGCCGCTGCGCTGGCCTACGGCATGGACAAGGGCAAGGGCGACCATACCGTCATCGTCTATGACCTGGGTGGTGGTACCTTCGACGTATCGGTCATCGAAATCGCCGAAGTCGACGGTGAGCACCAGTTCGAAGTGCTGGCCACCAACGGTGACACCTTCCTGGGTGGCGAAGACTTCGACATGCGCCTGATCGACTACCTCGTCGACGAGTTCAAGAAAGAGTCCGGCATGGACCTGAAGAACGATCCCCTGGCCCTGCAGCGCCTGAAAGAAGCCGCTGAAAAGGCCAAGATCGAGCTGTCCTCGGCTCAGTCGACTGACGTCAACCTGCCGTACATCACTGCAGATGCAACTGGTCCGAAGCACCTGAACGTGAAGATCTCCCGCGCCAAGCTGGAGTCGCTGGTCGAAGACCTGGTCAACCGTACCATCGAGCCATGCCGCATCGCCCTGAAGGACGCCGGCATTGATGCCAGCAAGATCGACGACGTGATCCTGGTCGGTGGCCAGACCCGTATGCCGATGGTGCAGAAAGCCGTTGCCGACTTCTTTGGTAAAGAAGCGCGCAAGGACGTCAACCCGGACGAAGCCGTTGCCATGGGTGCCGCCATCCAGGGTGCCGTTCTGGCCGGTGACGTGAAGGACGTGCTGCTGCTGGACGTCAGCCCGCTGACCCTGGGTATCGAAACCATGGGTGGCGTGATGACCGCGCTGATCGAGAAGAACACCACCATCCCGACCAAGAAGTCGCAGGTGTTCTCGACCGCCGACGACAACCAGGGCGCCGTGACCATCCACGTGCTGCAGGGCGAGCGCAAGCAAGCTTCGCAGAACAAGTCGCTGGGCAAGTTCGACCTGGCTGACATCCCGCCGGCTCCACGCGGCGTGCCGCAGATCGAAGTGACCTTCGACATCGACGCCAACGGCATCCTGCACGTCGGTGCGAAGGACAAGGCTACCGGCAAGGCGCAGTCGATCGTGATCAAGGCCAACTCCGGTCTGTCCGACGAAGAAATCGAGAAAATGGTGCGTGACGCCGAGGCCAACGCCGAGGAAGACCGCAAGTTCGAAGAGCTGGCCGCCGCCCGTAACCAGGGTGATGCGCTGGTCCACTCGACCCGCAAGATGGTCACTGAAGCGGGTGACAAGGTCACCGCCGAAGAGAAGACTGCCATCGAGGCCGCCGTGGTTGCCCTGGAGGCCGCCGTCAAGGGCGACGACAAGGCTGCCATCGACGCCAAGGTCGAGGAGCTGTCCAAGGTTTCGGCCCCTGTTGCCCAGAAGATGTACGCCGAGCAACAGGCCGAGCAACCGCAGGGCGGCGCCCAGCAGGCCGAACCGGAAGCCAAGCACGACGACGTGGTTGACGCCGAGTTCGAAGAAGTAAAAGACAACAACAAGCAGTAAGTCCTGCATGTTGTCGCCCAGTTCACCGTCGTTTGCCGGTGAGCTGGTAGGATGTCGCCGCGCGGGGGCTTGCTCCCGCGTTGGCGTGTCTGGAACACGAGAATTATTTACAGCATCTGTCTGGGCGCATTCGCGTATGGCGGCAGGTGCTGACGGCATGGCGCACCGATGCGCAGAGGTATGCCGAACGCCCCCAAGAGTGCAAATGACCTATGGCAAAGCGTGATTTTTATGAAGTCCTGGGTGTCGAGCGTGGCGCCAGTGAAGGTGATCTGAAGAAGGCCTACCGCCGTCTGGCGATGAAGTACCACCCTGACCGCAACCCGGGTGATAAAGAGTCGGAAGACCTGTTCAAGGAAGCCAACGAGGCCTACGAAGTGCTGTCGGATGCCAGCAAGCGTGCGGCGTACGACCAGTACGGCCACGCCGGCGTCGACCCGAGCATGGGTGGCGGCGGTGCCGGTTTCGGTGGTGCCAACTTCTCCGATATCTTCGGTGATGTCTTCAGTGATTTCTTCGGCGGTGGCCGTGGTGGTGGTCGTGGCGGCGCCCAGCGTGGCAGTGACCTGCGCTACACCCTCGAGCTCAATCTCGAGGAGGCGGTGCGCGGTACCACGGTCAATATCCGCGTCCCTACGCTGGTCAACTGCAAGCCGTGCGACGGCTCCGGCGCCAAGAAGGGCTCGACCCCGTCGACCTGCCCGACCTGTGGCGGTATCGGTCAGGTGCGCATGCAGCAGGGCTTCTTCGCGGTGCAGCAGACGTGCCCCCGCTGCCATGGCCAGGGCAAGATCATCACCGACCCTTGCGGCTCGTGCCACGGCGAAGGTCGTGTCGAGGAATACAAGACCCTGTCGGTCAAGGTGCCGGCTGGCGTCGATACCGGCGATCGCATCCGCCTGTCCGGCGAAGGCGAGGCGGGTGCCCATGGCGGTCCGACCGGTGACCTGTATGTGGTCGTCAATGTGCGCGAGCACCCGATCTTCCAGCGCGACGGCAAGCACCTCTACTGCGAAGTACCGATCAGCTACACCGACGCCGCCCTGGGTGGCGAGCTGGAAGTGCCGACCCTCGATGGTCGCGTGAAGCTGAAAATTCCCGAAGGCACCCAGACCGGCAAGCAGTTCCGCTTGCGTGGCAAGGGTGTGGCGCCGGTGCGCGGTGGTGCTGCAGGCGACCTGCTGTGCCGCGTGGCGGTGGAAACGCCGGTCAACCTCAGCCGTCGCCAGCGCGAACTGCTCGAAGAGCTGCGTGACTCGCTCGAGGGTGACAGCTCCCATTCGCCCAAGGCCAGTGGCTGGTTCGAGGGTATGAAGCGCTTCTTCGGCGATCTCTGAGAAGGAACAGGCTATGCGACGTATTGCGGTAATGGGCGCGGCGGGGCGGATGGGCAAGACCCTCGTCGAGGCCGTGCAGCAGCAGGCGCCCCTGACGGGCCTGACGGCGGCGATCGACCGCCCGGACAGCTCGCTGGTCGGGGCTGATGCCGGTGAGCTGGCGGCCCTGGGGCGTATCGGCGTGCCGATCTGTGATGACCTGGCCAAGGTTGCCGACGAGTTCGATGTGCTGATCGACTTCACGCATCCTTCGGTGACCCTGAAGAACCTGGCGTTCTGCCGCAAGGCGGGCAAGGCCATGGTTATCGGCACCACCGGTTTCACGCCGGAAGAGAAAGAGCTGCTGGCAGAGGCGGGCAAGGAGATCCCGATCGTCTTCGCCGCGAACTTCAGCGTGGGTGTGAACCTCAGTCTCAAGCTGTTGGACATGGCGGCCCGGGTGCTGGGCGATGATGTGGATATCGAGATCATCGAGGCCCATCACCGGCACAAGGTCGACGCGCCGTCGGGGACCGCGCTGCGCATGGGTGAAGTGGTTGCCAATGCGTTGGGGCGCGACCTGCAGGAAGTGGCGGTTTATGGTCGTGAAGGCCAGACCGGTGCTCGTGATCGCAAGACCATCGGTTTCGCCACCGTGCGTGCCGGTGATGTGGTCGGTGATCACACCGTGCTGTTCGCCGCCGAAGGCGAGCGCCTGGAGATCACTCACAAGGCCTCCAGCCGCATGACGTTCGCCAAGGGCGCCGTGCGCGCTGCGCTGTGGCTGGAAGGGCGTGAGCCTGGCCTGTACGACATGCAGGACGTGCTCGAGCTGCGTTGATGCCACGGGGCTGCCTGGCAGCCCCTTGTCGCATTGGTGTGTTTTAGAGGCACATCTACGGTAGACCGAAAACGCACTTTTCTGTAAGCTACAGCTTTAGTGTGTCCACTAAAAGCGCGCAGCGAATTGAATTCAGCACTTAAAAGCGGGGTGACGTGTCCATACGTCACTCCGCTTTTTTGCAACCTGCGATCGCCCTTTCATGCTTGATTTACGGGAGGTCTTCTTGACAAAGCCAGCCATACTCGCCCTTGCCGACGGCAGTATTTTTCGCGGTGAAGCCATTGGTGCCGACGGTCAGACCGTTGGCGAGGTGGTATTCAACACCGCTATGACCGGCTACCAGGAAATCCTTACAGACCCTTCCTACTCGCAGCAAATCGTCACCCTGACCTACCCGCACATCGGCAATACCGGCACCACCCCGGAAGACGCCGAATCCAACCGCGTCTGGTCCGCTGGCCTGGTCATCCGCGACCTGCCGCTGCTGGCCAGCAACTGGCGCAACACCCAGTCGCTGCCTGAGTACCTCAAGGCCAACAACGTTGTCGCCATCGCCGGTATCGATACCCGTCGCCTGACCCGTATCCTGCGTGAAAAGGGCGCCCAGAACGGCTGCATCCTCGCCGGTGACAACATCACCGAAGAGCAGGCCATCGCCGCTGCCCGTGCCTTCCCGGGCCTGAAGGGCATGGACCTGGCCAAGGTCGTTTCCACCAAGGAGCGCTACGAGTGGCGTTCCAGCGTGTGGGAGCTGAAGACCGACAGCCACCCGACCATCGATGCTGCCGACCTGCCGTACCACGTGGTTGCCTTCGACTACGGCGTCAAGCTGAACATCCTGCGCATGTTGGTCGCGCGTGGTTGCCGCGTCACCGTGGTGCCTGCCCAGACCCCGGCCAGCGAAGTGCTCGCGCTCAACCCCGATGGTGTGTTCCTGTCCAACGGCCCTGGTGATCCGGAGCCATGCGACTACGCCATCCAGGCGATCAAGGAAATCCTCGAGACCGAGATTCCGGTCTTCGGCATCTGCCTCGGCCACCAGCTGCTGGCCCTGGCCTCCGGTGCCAAGACCGTGAAGATGGGCCACGGCCACCACGGTGCCAACCACCCGGTCCAGGACCTGGATACCGGTGTGGTCATGATCACCAGCCAGAACCACGGCTTTGCCGTCGACGAAGCCACCCTGCCAGGCAATGTTCGCGCCATCCACAAGTCGCTGTTCGACGGCACCCTGCAGGGTATCGAGCGCACCGACAAATGCGCGTTCAGCTTCCAGGGCCACCCTGAAGCGAGCCCGGGCCCGACCGATGTCGCGCCACTGTTCGATCGTTTCACCGATGCCATGGCCAAGCGCCGCTGAGCATCCTGCTTCAAGGCCCCGGGCCGGCTTGTGCCGTGCCCGGAAGCGCCTGACCCAGATTGTTCAAAGCGGCTTGCCGACTGACCCCGGATTTGAGTGACCACCATGCCAAAACGTACAGACATCAAAAGCATCCTGATTCTCGGCGCTGGCCCGATCGTGATCGGCCAGGCCTGTGAGTTCGACTATTCCGGCGCCCAGGCCTGCAAGGCCCTGCGCGAGGAAGGTTTCCGCGTCATCCTGGTGAACTCCAACCCAGCCACCATCATGACCGACCCGGCCATGGCCGACGCCACCTACATCGAGCCGATCAAATGGCAATCGGTGGCCAAGATCATCGAGAAAGAGCGCCCGGACGCCGTCCTGCCGACCATGGGCGGCCAGACCGCGCTGAACTGCGCCCTGGACCTGGAGCGCCATGGCGTTCTGGAAAAGTTCGGCGTGGAGATGATCGGTGCCAACGCTGACACCATCGACAAGGCCGAAGACCGCTCGCGCTTCGACAAGGCCATGAAGGATATCGGCCTGGAGTGCCCGCGCTCGGGTATCGCCCACAGCATGGAAGAGGCCAATGCGGTCCTCGAGAAGCTCGGCTTCCCGTGCATCATCCGCCCATCGTTCACCATGGGCGGCACCGGTGGCGGGATTGCCTACAACCGTGAAGAGTTCGAAGAAATCTGCACCCGTGGTCTGGACCTGTCGCCGACCAAGGAACTGCTGATCGACGAATCGCTGATCGGTTGGAAGGAATACGAGATGGAGGTGGTCCGCGACAAGAAGGACAACTGCATCATCGTCTGCTCGATCGAGAACTTCGATCCGATGGGCGTGCACACCGGTGACTCGATCACCGTTGCTCCGGCACAGACCCTGACCGACAAGGAATACCAGATCATGCGCAACGCCTCGCTGGCGGTGCTGCGTGAAATCGGTGTCGAAACCGGCGGCTCCAACGTGCAGTTCGGCATCTGCCCGAACACCGGCCGCATGGTCGTGATCGAGATGAACCCGCGCGTCTCTCGCTCCTCGGCTCTGGCGTCCAAGGCCACCGGTTTCCCGATCGCCAAGATCGCCGCCAAGCTGGCCATCGGCTACACCCTCGACGAACTGCAGAACGACATCACCGGCGGCCGTACTCCGGCGTCCTTCGAGCCGTCGATCGACTACGTCGTCACCAAGCTGCCGCGCTTTGCCTTCGAGAAATTCCCCAAGGCCGATGCCCGCCTGACCACCCAGATGAAGTCTGTCGGTGAAGTCATGGCCATCGGCCGTACCTTCCAGGAATCCCTGCAGAAAGCCCTGCGTGGCCTGGAAGTCGGCGCCTGCGGCCTCGACCCGAAAGTCGACCTGGCCAGCCCGGAAGCGGCCAGCATCCTCAAGCGCGAACTGACCGTGCCGGGTGCTGAGCGTATCTGGTACGTGGCCGACGCCATGCGTTCGGGCATGACCATCGAGGAAATCTTCCAGCTGACCGGCATCGACCTGTGGTTCCTGGTGCAGATGGAAGACCTGATCAAGGAAGAAGAGAAGGTCAAGACCCTGGCCCTGTCGGCAATCGACAAGGACTACATGCTGCGCCTCAAGCGCAAGGGCTTCTCGGACCAGCGCCTGGCCAAGCTGCTCGGTATCACTGACAAGAACCTGCGCCGTCACCGCCACAAGCTGGAAGTGTTCCCGGTGTACAAGCGCGTCGACACCTGCGCCGCCGAGTTCGCCACCGACACTGCCTACCTGTACTCGACCTACGAGGAAGAGTGCGAGGCCAATCCGTCGACCCGCGACAAGATCATGATCCTGGGCGGTGGCCCGAACCGTATCGGCCAAGGCATCGAGTTCGACTACTGTTGCGTGCACGCTGCGCTGGCACTGCGTGAAGACGGTTACGAGACCATCATGGTCAACTGCAACCCGGAAACCGTCTCCACCGACTACGACACCTCCGACCGTCTGTACTTCGAGCCGCTGACCCTGGAAGACGTGCTGGAAGTCTGCCGCGTCGAGAAGCCGAAGGGCGTCATCGTCCACTACGGCGGCCAGACCCCGCTGAAACTGGCCCGTGCCCTGGAAGAAGCCGGCGTGCCAATCATCGGCACCAGCCCGGACGCCATCGACCGCGCCGAAGACCGCGAGCGTTTCCAGCAGATGGTTCAGCGCCTGAACCTGCTGCAGCCGCCAAACGCCACCGTGCGCAGCGAAGACGAAGCCATCAAGGCGGCCGGCACTATCGGCTACCCGCTGGTGGTGCGCCCGTCCTACGTACTGGGCGGCCGTGCGATGGAGATCGTCTACGAACTGGACGAACTCAAGCGCTACCTGCGTGAAGCGGTGCAAGTGTCCAACGACAGCCCGGTGCTGCTTGACCACTTCCTCAACTGCGCCATCGAGATGGACGTGGATGCGGTCTGCGACGGTACCGACGTGGTGATCGGCGCGATCATGCAGCACATCGAGCAGGCCGGCGTTCACTCCGGTGACTCGGCGTGCTCGCTGCCACCTTACTCGCTGAGCAAGGAAGTGCAGGACGAAGTCCGCGTACAGGTCAAGAAAATGGCCCTGGAGCTGGGCGTGGTCGGCCTGATGAACGTGCAGCTGGCCTTGCAGGGCGACAAGATCTACGTGATCGAGGTCAACCCGCGCGCCTCGCGTACCGTGCCGTTCGTGTCCAAGTGCATCGGCACCTCGCTGGCGATGATCGCCGCGCGCGTAATGGCTGGAAAAACCCTGAAAGAACTGGGCTTCACCCAGGAAATCATCCCGAACTTCTACAGCGTCAAGGAAGCCGTCTTCCCGTTCGCCAAGTTCCCGGGGGTTGACCCGATCCTCGGCCCTGAGATGAAATCCACCGGTGAAGTCATGGGTGTCGGCGACAGCTTCGGTGAAGCCTTCGCCAAGGCCCAGATGGGCGCCAGCGAAGTGCTGCCGACCGGCGGTACCGCGTTCATCAGCGTGCGTGACGACGACAAGCCACAAGTGGCTGGGGTTGCTCGCGACCTGATCGCCCTGGGCTTCGAAGTGGTTGCAACTGCAGGCACCGCCAAGGTTATCGAAGCGGCCGGCCTGAAAGTGCGCCGTGTGAACAAGGTGACCGAGGGTCGCCCGCACGTGGTCGACATGATCAAGAACGACGAAGTGTCGCTGATCATCAACACCACTGAAGGCCGCCAGTCGATTGCCGACTCCTACTCGATTCGTCGCAATGCGCTGCAGCACAAGATTTACTGCACCACCACCATTGCGGCCGGTGAAGCCATCTGCGAGGCGCTGAAATTCGGTCCGGAAAAGACCGTTCGTCGCCTGCAGGATCTGCATGCAGGACTCAAAGCATGAGCATTACCAAGTATCCGATGACCGTCCAGGGCGCTCGCGCCCTGGAAGAAGAGCATCTGTTCCTGAGCAAGACCGAGCGTCCGCGCCTGAGCCAGGCAATCGGCGAAGCTCGCGAGCTGGGCGACCTCAAGGAAAACGCCGAATACCATGCCGCCCGTGAGGAGCAGGGCATGGTCGAGGCGCGTATCCGCGATATCGAAGGCCGCCTGCAGAACTCGGTGGTGATCGACGTCACCACCATCGCCCACACCGGCAAGGTGATTTTCGGCACCACCGTGGTGCTGGCGAACACCGAGACCGATGAAGAGGTGACCTACCAGATCGTCGGCGAGGACGAGGCCGACGTGAAGCAGGGCAAGCTCTCCAGCGGTGCGCCGATCGCCCGTGCCATCATCGGCAAGGAAGAAGGTGATACTGTCGTCGTCAAGACGCCAAGTGGCACGGTCGAGTACGAGATTGTCGAAGTCAAGCACATCTGACCGGCGCCTGCGGGCGCCATCCCTCGAGGGGATCCTCTGGCAGCTGGCCCAGGTTTTCTGGGTCGGTGGCTTGTGGGTGTTCCACGTGGGGTTGGTGCCGGCGCTCAAGGTCAGTGGCCTTGCGCCGTTGCTGGTGCAGGATATTGCCGTGCAGATCGACCGTTGGTTGATCGGCGTGGCGCTGCTCGGGCTGTTGACCCAGCTGGCAGTATTGGCGAGGGTGGATGGCCTGGCGGCCTGGTGGCGGCAGTTCCGTGGGCAGATGCTGCTGCTTGGCTTTGCTGCCTGCCTCAGCTACTACACCCTGCGCTACGGGATCTCCGTGGGTGAGCGCTGGCAGATGTTCTGCTTTTTGGTGCTGGGCTTCTCCGGCATCGTGCTGGTTGCCCAGCCGGTTCCGGTCAGGGCGCGCTAGGCGCGCCACTGATCGGCGCCACTGTTACTTGTAACGGTGGATGTTGGACAGCTGCTTGTTCGGCTGTGGGTTCTTTCGGTAGATCAGCGCTTTCTTGCCGATGGTCTGCACCAGTTCGGCGCGGCCGACCTTGCACAGTTCGGCAATCGCGGCGGCGCGCTCTTCACGGTCTTCCGAACGGATTTCGACCTTGATCAGCTCGTGATCGGCCAAGGCGCGCTCCAGTTCGGCGGCGACGCCTTCGTTCACACCGTTGCCAGCAACGATCAGGACCGGCTTCAGGTCATGACCAATGGACTTGTATTGCTTCTTCTGCTCGTTATTGAGCGGCATAATCTGACCCTTTTCGTCTGATTCTGTAAAATTGACGGGCATTTTACCCGAGGGCCCCTGGCTCCGCCCAGTCAAACACGACGCATATCATCGAGGTGCCCCGTGGTACAACGTTCCAAAAGCAGCGCCAACTGGCTGCGTGAACATTTCAACGACCCTTTTGTGAAGCAAGCGCAGAAGGATGGTTATCGCTCGCGTGCGAGCTACAAGCTGCTGGAGATCCAGGAGAAAGATCGCCTGATCCGCCCCGGCATGAGCGTGATCGACCTCGGCGCAGCGCCAGGTGGCTGGTCGCAGGTGACCAGTCGTCTGATTGGCGGCCAAGGGCGGTTGATCGCCTCGGACATCCTGGAAATGGACTCGATCCCGGACGTTACCTTCATCCAGGGCGACTTTACCCAGGACGAAGTGCTGCAGCAGATCCTGCAGGCGGTCGGTGATTCGCACGTAGACCTTGTGATTTCCGATATGGCCCCCAATATGAGTGGTACGCCCGCGGTGGACATGCCGCGTGCCATGTTCCTCTGCGAACTGGCCCTGGATCTGGCGACCCGCGTGCTCAAGCCCGGCGGGGATTTCCTGATCAAGATCTTCCAGGGCGAGGGTTTCGACATGTACCTGAAGGACGTGCGCAGCAAGTTCGACAAGGTGCAGATGCGCAAGCCGTCGTCCTCGCGGGATCGTTCCCGCGAACAGTACCTGTTGGGCAAGGGTTTCAAGGGAGCGTGAAAGGCGTGCTGCGGGGTTGCCGATAGTTATTTCCAATCGGCGGCTCCGTCTGGATCGTCCGAACTTCGTGTAGTCTAGCTTTCACAAAGGGTTACAGACGGTGCCTGCGGATGCGTGGGTAATGTAGTAAGTTAGGGCGATGAATATCATGCGAGGCACGGCTGCGTCGTGCGCCGGCCTCAGAGGGTAGCGAATTGAACGACATGGCAAAGAATCTGATCCTCTGGTTGATCATCGCCGCCGTCCTGGTGACGGTGATGAACAACTTCTCGAGCCCTAACGAGCCGCAGACCCTCAACTATTCCGACTTCATCCAGCAGGTCAAGGATGGCAAGGTCGAGCGCGTGACCGTCGACGGCTACATCATTACCGGCAAGCGCACCGACGGCGACAACTTCAAGACCGTCCGCCCAGCCATCACGGATAACGGCCTGATCGGCGACCTGGTCGATAACCACGTCACCGTCGAAGGCAAGCAGCCTGAGCAGCAGAGCATCTGGACGCAACTGTTGGTCGCCAGCTTCCCGATTCTGGTGATCATCGCCGTGTTCATGTTCTTCATGCGCCAGATGCAGGGCGGTGCCGGTGGTAAAGGCGGCCCGATGAGCTTCGGCAAGAGCAAGGCGCGCCTGCTGTCCGAAGATCAGGTCAAGACTACCCTGGCTGACGTTGCCGGTTGCGACGAGGCCAAGGAAGAAGTTGGCGAACTGGTCGAGTTCCTGCGTGACCCTGGCAAGTTCCAGCGCCTGGGTGGCCGCATCCCCCGCGGTGTGCTGATGGTCGGCCCGCCCGGTACCGGTAAGACCCTGCTGGCCAAGGCCATCGCCGGCGAAGCCAAGGTGCCGTTCTTCACCATTTCCGGTTCCGACTTCGTCGAGATGTTCGTCGGCGTGGGTGCCAGCCGCGTGCGCGACATGTTCGAGCAGGCCAAGAAGCACGCACCATGCATCATCTTCATCGACGAGATCGACGCCGTCGGCCGCCACCGTGGCGCCGGCATGGGCGGCGGTCACGACGAGCGTGAGCAGACCCTGAACCAGTTGCTGGTCGAAATGGATGGCTTCGAGATGAACGATGGCATCATCGTCATCGCCGCCACCAACCGCCCTGACGTGCTCGACCCGGCGCTGCTGCGCCCGGGCCGCTTCGACCGCCAGGTGGTGGTCGGCCTGCCGGACATCCGTGGTCGTGAGCAGATCCTCAAAGTGCACATGCGCAAGGTGCCAATCGGCGAGAACGTCAACGCGGCGGTCATCGCCCGCGGTACCCCTGGCTTCTCCGGTGCCGACCTGGCCAACCTGGTCAACGAGGCGTCGCTGTTCGCTGCCCGTTCCAGCAAGCGCGTGGTCGAGATGAAGGAGTTCGAGCTGGCCAAGGACAAGATCATGATGGGCGCCGAGCGCAAGACCATGGTCATGTCCGAGAAAGAGAAGCAGAACACCGCTTACCACGAAGCTGGTCACGCCATCGTCGGCCGTGTCGTCCCCGAGCATGATCCGGTGTACAAGGTGTCGATCATTCCGCGTGGTCGTGCCCTGGGTGTGACCATGTTCCTGCCGGAAGAAGACCGTTACAGCCTGTCCAAGCGTGCGCTGATCAGCCAGATCTGCTCGCTTTACGGCGGTCGTATCGCTGAAGAGATGACCCTGGGCTTCGACGGTGTGACCACTGGCGCCTCCAACGACATCATGCGTGCGAGCCAGATTGCTCGGAACATGGTCACCAAGTGGGGCCTGTCCGAAAAACTCGGGCCGCTGATGTACGCCGAAGAAGAGGGCGAGGTGTTCCTCGGCCGCAGCGCGGGTAGCCAGCATGCCAGCGTTTCCGGCGAGACGGCGAAGATGATCGACTCCGAAGTACGCAGCATCATCGACCAGTGCTATGCCACGGCCAAGCAGATTCTCACCGACAATCGCGACAAGCTCGACGCCATGGCCGAGGCATTGATGAAGTACGAAACCATCGATGCCGACCAGATCGACGACATCATGGCTGGCCGCACTCCGCGTGAGCCACGTGACTGGGACAACGATGCCGGGACCTCTGGCAAGCAGGCTTCCCAGGATGATCGTCCGGAGTCGCCGATCGGCGGTCCAGCGGCTCAACACTAAGGGCATCTATGAGCTCTAAGCAGTACCCGGCCCGGTTGCCTTGTGGCAACCGGGTTCTTGATTTGTCCCGTACCCATGTCATGGGTATTCTCAACGTCACCCCAGACTCGTTCTCCGATGGTGGGCGCTTCAATCAGCGCGACGAGGCCCTGCGTCATGCTGAAGCCATGGTTTCAGCGGGTGCTACGCTGATCGATGTCGGAGGCGAGTCCACCCGGCCTGGTGCGCGAGCGGTATCCCCGCTCGAGGAGTTGGAACGCGTCGCGCCGATCGTCGAAGCGATCAACAGCCGGCTCGACGTGGTCATCTCGGTCGATACCTCGACGCCCGCGGTCATGCGCGAATCCGCGCGCCTCGGCGCTGGCTTGATCAACGACGTGCGCGCCCTGGAGCGCGACGGTGCGCTGGATGCGGCGGCGGACACCGGCTTGCCGGTGTGTCTCATGCACATGCGCGGCGAGCCGGGCAACATGCAGGACAATCCGCAGTATGAAGATGTGACAGCCGATGTTACGCGCTATCTTGAACAGCGTATGGCTGCCTGCGCGGCGGCTGGCATCGGGGCTGAACGCATCCTCCTCGACCCGGGGTTCGGCTTTGCCAAGACCCTTGAGCACAACCTCAGCCTTTTCAAACACATGGAAGCGCTCTATCGCCTCGGGAGGCCGCTTCTGGTGGGCGTCTCGCGCAAGAGCATGATCGGCCTCGCGCTGGGTCGCCCCGTTGGTGAGCGCCTGTACGGTAGCCTGGCGCTGGCGGCATTGGCCATGACCAAGGGTGCGAGCATCCTGCGGGTGCATGACGTGGCGGAAACCGTCGACGTGGTGCGCATGATCGCGGCCGTGCAGAACGCCGAATAAGAACATTGGAGTCACTATGAGCAGAAAATACTTTGGTACCGATGGTATCCGTGGTCGCGTTGGCCAGTTCCCCATCACCCCGGACTTCATGCTGAAACTCGGCTGGGCGGCGGGCATGGCCTTCCGCAAGCAGGGAAATTGCCGAGTGCTGGTCGGCAAGGACACGCGTATCTCGGGTTACATGTTCGAGTCCGCGCTGGAGGCCGGCCTGTCTGCGGCCGGCGCCGATGTGATGCTGCTCGGGCCGATGCCGACGCCTGCCATCGCTTACCTGACGCGCACTTTCCATGCTGAAGCGGGTATCGTCATCAGCGCCTCGCACAATCCGCATGATGACAACGGCATCAAGTTTTTCTCCGGCGCCGGTACCAAGCTGCCGGATGAAGTCGAGCTGATGATCGAGGAACTGCTCGACCAGCCGATGACCGTTGTCGAGTCCAGCAAGCTGGGCAAGGTTTCGCGTATCAACGACGCGGCGGGGCGCTATATCGAGTTCTGCAAGAGCAGCGTGCCCAGTAGCACCAGCTTCGATGGCCTCAAGATCGTGGTGGACTGCGCGCACGGCGCCACCTACAAGGTCGCGCCGAGCGTGTTCCGTGAGCTCGGTGCCGAAGTCACGGTACTGCACGCAGCGCCAGATGGCCTGAACATCAACGAGGGCTGTGGTTCGACCCATATCGAGTCGCTGCAGGCCGCGGTGCTGGTCGGGCATGCGGACATCGGCATCGCCTTCGACGGCGACGGTGACCGTGTGCTGATGGTCGACCACACCGGCACTATCGTCGACGGCGACGAGTTGCTGTTCATCATTGGCCGCGACTTGCAGGAGCGCGGCAAGCTGCAAGGCGGCGTGGTCGGTACGTTGATGAGCAACCTGGGCCTGGAGTTGGCGTTCAAGGAGCTTGATATTCCGTTCGTGCGCGCCAAGGTGGGTGATCGCTACGTGATGGCCGAGCTGCTCGAGCGCGAATGGCTGCTGGGTGGCGAAAATTCCGGGCATGTCGTCTGCGGTAGCCACACCACCACGGGAGACGCGATCATCGCCGCGCTGCAGGTGCTGATGGCGCTCAAGCGCCGAGGCGAGAACCTTGCCCAGGCACGCCAGGCGGTGCGCAAATGCCCTCAGGTGCTGATCAACGTGCGTTTCGCCGCAGGCAAGAGCGATCCCTTGGAAAACCCTTTGGTCAAGGAGGCTAGCGCCAAGGCGACCGAGGCCATGGCGGGGCGCGGCCGTGTGTTGCTGCGCAAGTCGGGTACCGAGCCGTTGGTGCGGGTGATGGTAGAGGGTGACGACGAAACCCAGGTGCGCGGCCATGCCGAAGCCCTGGCCAAGCTCGTTGAAGAAGTTTGTGCCTGAAAGAGGCTTGCCAGCGCAGATCGGGTTGGGTAAGATCTGCGCCCACTTTGACCGACGAGGTAAAGCATGCGTCGCCCCATGGTAGCTGGTAACTGGAAGATGCACGGTACCCGCGCCAGCGTCGCTGAGCTGACTCAGGGGTTGGGCAAAATGCTCATTCCCGACGGTATCGAAGTCGCGGTGTTTCCACCGGCCCTGTTCATCAATGAAGTTGTTGATGGGCTGAAAGGCAAGGGGATCATCGTTGGAGCACAGAATTCTGCGGTACAGCCCGAGCAGGGCGCACTGACCGGTGAAGTTGCACCGAGTCAGTTGTCAGAAGTCGGTTGCAAGTTGGTGTTGATCGGCCATTCGGAGCGTCGCCAGATTATCGGCGAAAGTGACGAAGTGCTGAATCAAAAGTTTGCAGCCGCACAGAAAAGTGGTTTGACGCCAGTGCTCTGTGTAGGGGAAACTCTCGCCGAGCGTGAAGCAGGCAAGACGCTCGAAGTTGTAGGGCGTCAACTAAGCAGTGTAATCGACGCGTTCGGTATCGCCGCTTTTGCCAATGCAGTAATTGCCTATGAGCCTGTATGGGCCATTGGTACAGGTTTGACGGCCTCGCCCCAGCAAGCGCAGGATGTGCATGCAGCCATCCGCAAGCAGTTGGCGGAAAAGGACGCCGAAGTTGCCCGCAAGGTGCAGCTTCTCTACGGCGGCAGCGTGAAGGCGGCTAATGCGGCCGAACTGTTCGGCATGCCGGATATCGATGGGGGGCTCATTGGTGGAGCGTCCCTGAATGCAGACGAATTCGGTGCAATTTGTCGCGCCGCAGGAAACTGAAAAATGCTGGAAACAGTCGTAGTTGTTTTTCATCTGTTGGCAGCACTGTCACTGGTAGTCATGGTGTTGTTGCAGCAGGGTAAAGGTGCGGAAGCAGGTGCATCTTTCGGCGCAGGTGCTTCAAATACTGTGTTCGGAAGCCAAGGTTCCGCTACCTTTTTGAGTAAAGTTACTGCTATACTTGCCGCCACTTTCTTTTTGACTGCACTTGGGTTAGGATACTTCGCCAAGCAGCAGGCTCACCAGCTGACTCAAGCTGGTCTGCCAGATCCAGCAGTGCTGGAAGTCAAAGAGCAAAAGCCGGCAGTCAATGATGATGTACCGGTGCTCCAGCAGCAGAAGAGTGAAACCACCAGCTCTGGTGATGTACCTCCTCCAGCCAAAGAGCAGCAGTAACGGGTTTCAAATGTAGTATTGCCGAGGTGGTGGAATTGGTAGACACGCAACCTTGAGGTGGTTGTGCCCATAGGGTGTAGGGGTTCGAGTCCCCTTCTCGGTACCAATTGAAGCATGAGAGCCCGCTTTAGCGGGCTTTCTTGCAGGTGGAGGTCGGATTGACCCAGCAAAGGGTTCAGTCTTATACTTTCGCCCCAGCTTTGTCGCGGGGTGGAGCAGCTTGGTAGCTCGTCGGGCTCATAACCCGAAGGTCGTTGGTTCAAATCCAGCCCCCGCAACCAGCTTCAGCAGAGCCCCTTTTCAGGGGCTTTTTGCTAGCCGAACAGTTTTGGCGTCGTTGTCCAACGGCGCTTTCAGGGATGGGCGCTTCGCCCATTTTTTATTTGCACAGCATGCACGAGGGGGTTCAGGTGTCGAGCAAGCTAGAACAGTTGCAGGCCTTGTTGGCCCCGGTTGTCGAGGGCCTGGGCTACCAATGCTGGGGGATCGAATACGTCTCCCAAGGCAAGCATTCGGTACTGCGTATCTATATCGACAAGGAAGGCGGCATCCTGGTGGAAGACTGCGAAGCCGTCAGCCGTCAGGCCAGCGCCATCCTCGATGTGGAAGATCCGATCAGCTCTGAATATACCCTCGAGGTGTCCTCTCCAGGCATGGACCGCCCGCTGTTCACCTTAGAACAGTTTGCAGCGCATGCCGGCGAGCAGGTGAAGATCAAGCTGCGTACGCCCTTCGAGGGCCGTCGTAACTTCCAGGGCCTTCTCCGTGGTGTGGAGGAACAGGATGTGGTGGTGCAGGTAGACCAGCACGAGTTCCTGTTGCCGATCGACTCGATCGACAAGGCCAATATTATTCCCAGTTTTGACTGAGACGTGCCGGGCCCGGCGGATGTTCCGGGGCCAATGGCTTGCGCAAGGCGAGGCGTACGATGAGCAAAGAAGTACTGCTGGTTGTTGAATCGGTATCCAACGAGAAAGGTGTACCGCCAGGCGTCATTTTCGAAGCGCTGGAAGTGGCCCTGGCCACTGCAACCAAAAAACGTTTTGAGGACGAAGTCGACCTGCGTGTGGAAATCAACCGCCACACCGGTAGCTACGAGACCTTCCGCCGCTGGACCGTGGTCGATGAAAACGACCTGGATGATCCGGCGATCGAGACCTGGCTGGAAAAGATCCAGGACACGCACCCGGATGCCAAGATCGGTGACGTGATCGAAGAGAAGATCGAGTCGATCGAGTTCGGTCGCATCGCCGCGCAGACCGCCAAACAGGTCATCGTGCAGAAGGTCCGCGAGGCCGAGCGCGCCCAGGTGGTCGATGCCTACCGCGAGCGCGTGGGCGAGATCATCTCCGGTACTGTCAAGAAGGTCACCCGCGACAACGTCATCGTCGACCTGGGCAACAATGCCGAGGCGCTGCTGGCGCGTGAAGACATCATTCCCCGTGAGACCTTCCGTGTCGGCGTGCGTCTGCGTGCGCTGCTCAAGGAAATCCGCACCGAGAACCGCGGCCCGCAGCTGATCCTGTCGCGCACCGCGCCGCAGATGCTGATCGAGCTGTTCCGCATCGAAGTGCCGGAAATCGCCGAAGGCCTCATCGAAGTCATGGCCGCCTCCCGTGATCCGGGTTCGCGTGCCAAGATCGCCGTCCGCTCCAAGGACAAGCGCATCGACCCGCAGGGTGCCTGTATCGGCATGCGTGGTTCGCGCGTCCAGGCCGTATCCGGCGAGCTGGGTGGCGAGCGTGTGGATATCGTCCTCTGGGACGAGAACCCGGCGCAGTTCGTCATCAACGCCATGTCGCCGGCAGAGGTTGCCGCGATCATCGTTGACGAGGACGCCCATGCGATGGATATCGCCGTTGCCGAGGACAACCTGGCCCAGGCGATTGGCCGTGGTGGCCAGAACGTCCGCCTGGCCAGCCAGCTGACCGCATGGACCCTGAACGTGATGACCGAGAAGGACATCCAGGCCAAGCAGCAAGCTGAAACCGGCGACATCCTGCGTAATTTTGTCGAGGAACTGGAAGTCGACGAGGAGCTGGCACAAGTGCTGGTCGACGAAGGCTTTACCAGCCTCGAAGAAATTGCCTACGTACCGTTGGAAGAAATGCTCAACATCGATGGCTTTGACGAGGAAATCGTCAATGAGCTCCGCGCTCGAGCCAAGGACCGTTTGTTGACCAAGGCCATCGCTACCGAAGAAAAACTGGCAGACGCCCATCCGGCCGAAGACCTGCTCTCCCTTGAGGGCATGGACAAGGACCTGGCGGCGGAACTGGCGGTGCGCGGCGTGGTTAACCGCGAAGACCTGGCCGAGCAGTCGATCGACGACCTGCTCGACATCGACGGCATCGACGAAGAGCGTGCCGGCAAGTTGATCATGGCCGCCCGAGCCCACTGGTTCGAGTAATTAGGCGCGGCCTGAGGAGAGAAGTGCATGACGCAAGTCACGGTGAAAGAACTGGCCCAAGAGGTCGAGGCACCGGTAGAGCGCCTGCTGCAGCAGATGCGTGAGGCAGGTCTGCCGCACACCGACGCCGGTCAGGTAGTGACCGACAATGAGAAGCAGACCCTGCTGACTCATTTGAAGAGCAGCCACAAGAGCAAGGCGGAAGAGCCGCGCAAGATTACCTTGCAGCGCAAGACCACCAGCACTCTGCGTGTCGCCGGTAGCAAAAGCATCAGCGTAGAAGTACGCAAGAAGAAGGTATTCGTGCAGCGCAGCCCGGAAGAGATCCAGGCTGAGCAGAAACGCGAACAGGAAGAGCGCCGTGCGGCTGAAAACGCAGCCCGCGACAAAATTGAAGCCGAAGTTCGCCAGCGTAACGAGGAGCAGGCACGCCGTCAGGCCGCTGAAACTCCGGCCGTTGCGCCAGTGGCCAAGGCTGAACCTGCTGCTGCCCCGGTAGTGGCCAACGCACCGGTGTCCGAAGACGCTGCTGCGCGTGCTGCCGAGCGCAAGAAGGACGAGACCCGTCGTAACGAAAGCCGCACCCGTGATGACGATCGTCGCGGTGGTGGCCAAGCTACCGCCGGCCGTGGCGAAGCGCCGCGCATGTCGGTCAAGGTCAAGGTCAAGGAGAAGGAAAAGGCTCCGACTCCGCGCGCCGCGCCGCGTACCACCGATGAAGAAAGCGATGGTTTCCGTCGTCGCGGTGGCAAGGGTAAAGGCAAGAAGCGCAATGCGCATGGCTTCCAGAGCCCGACTGGCCCGGTTATCCGTGACGTGGCGATCGGCGAGACCATCACTGTCTCCGATCTGGCCAACCAGATGTCCGTCAAGGGCGCTGAAGTGGTCAAGTTCATGTTCAAGATGGGGACTCCGGTCACCATCAACCAGGTGCTCGACCAGGAAACCGCTCAGCTGGTAGCAGAAGAGCTGGGCCACAAGGTAACCCTGATCAGCGACACTGCCCTGGAAGACTCCCTGGCCGAATCGCTGAAGTTCGAAGGCGAGACCACCTCTCGTGCGCCGGTCGTGACCGTCATGGGCCACGTCGACCACGGCAAGACCTCGCTGCTCGACTACATCCGTCGTGCCAAGGTTGCTGCTGGCGAGGCCGGTGGTATCACCCAGCACATCGGTGCCTACCACGTCGAAACCGACCGTGGCATGGTCACCTTCCTCGACACCCCTGGCCACGCTGCGTTCACGCAAATGCGCGCCCGTGGTGCCAAGGCGACCGACATCGTCATCCTGGTGGTGGCGGCGGACGACGGTGTGATGCCACAGACCCGCGAAGCCGTACAGCATGCCAAGGCAGCTGGCGTACCGCTGGTCGTTGCAGTGAACAAGATCGACAAGCCAGGCGCAGACCTCGACCGCATCCGTAACGAGCTGTCCGTCGAAGGCGTGACCTCCGAGGAGTGGGGTGGTGATACCCCGTTCGTCAAGGTTTCGGCGAAGATGGGTACCGGCGTCGACGAGTTGCTCGAAGCTGTCCTGTTGCAGGCCGAGATTCTCGAACTCAAGGCTACCCCGACCGCCCCTGGTCGTGGTGTCGTGGTCGAGTCGCGTCTGGACAAGGGCCGTGGCCCGGTGGCGACCATCCTGGTTCAGGACGGCACCCTGCGTCAGGGCGACATGGTCCTGGTCGGCTCCAACTATGGCCGCGTGCGTGCCATGCTCGACGAGAACGGCAAGCCTGTGAAGGAAGCCGGCCCGTCGATCCCGGTCGAGATCCTCGGCCTGGATGGTACGCCGGATGCCGGCGAAGAGATGTCGGTGGTTGCCGACGAGAAGAAAGCGCGTGAAGTTGCGCTGTTCCGTCAAGGCAAGTTCCGTGAGGTCAAGCTGGCCCGTGCTCACGCCGGCAAGCTGGAAAACATCTTCGAGACCATGGGTCAGGAAGAGAAGAAAACCCTCAACATCGTCCTCAAGACCGACGTGCGCGGTTCCCTCGAGGCGCTGCAAGGTTCGCTCGGCGGCCTGGGCAACGACGAAGTTCAGGTTCGCGTCATCGGTGGCGGCGTCGGTGGTATCACCGAAAGCGACGCCAACCTGGCGCTGGCGTCCAACGCTGTACTGTTCGGCTTCAACGTGCGTGCCGATGCCGGCGCGCGCAAGATCGTCGAGCAGGAAGGTCTGGATATGCGTTACTACAACGTGATCTACGACATCATCGAAGACGTCAAGAAAGCCCTGACCGGCATGCTCGGCAGCGATGTTCGCGAGAACATCCTGGGTGTCGCCGAAGTCCGTGACGTGTTCCGTTCGCCGAAGTTCGGCGCCATCGCTGGCTGTATGGTCATCGAGGGTACCGTGTACCGCAACCGTCCGATCCGCGTTCTGCGCGACGACGTGGTGATCTTCGAAGGCGAGCTGGAGTCGCTGCGTCGCTTCAAGGACGATGCGTCCGAAGTACGCAACGGCATGGAGTGCGGTATTGGCGTCAAGAGCTACAACGACGTCAAGGTCGGCGACAAGATCGAAGTGTTCGAGAAAGTCCAGGTGGCTCGTACCCTGTAAGGGCCGAGCGTGGTGCAGGCCCCGCCCCAGGGCGGTTGCCTGAACCTCTGAAGGTAGCGCCCGGTCAGGCTTCGAGCTTGACCGGGCGTTTGCCGCTTTAAGATACAGGTAGCAAGAATGGCAAAAGAATACAGCCGTACCCAACGTATCGGTGATCAGATGCAGCGTGAGCTTGCAGAGCTGATCCGCCGTGAAGTCAAAGACCCGCGTGTCGGCCTGGTGACCATCACCGCCGTCGACGTCAGCCGTGACCTCGGCCATGCCAAGGTGTTCATCACCGTCATGGGCGAAGAAACCCCGGACGCCGTCAAGCAGTCGCTCAAGGCCTTGAACAGCGCCGCCAGCTTCCTGCGTCTGCACCTGGGGCGCTCGATGCAACTGCGCAGCGTGCCGCAGCTGCATTTCCACTTCGATGAAAGCGTGAGCCGCGGTGTGCATCTGTCGGCGCTGATCGAACGTGCGGTGGCCGAAGACCGCCAGCACCAGGATGCCGACGCGCCGGACACCAAGGAGTAAGCGGTGGCCCAGGTCAAACGTATCCGCCGCAACGTCAGCGGCATCATCCTGCTCGACAAGCCGCTGGGGTTCACCTCCAACGCTGCCCTGCAGAAGGTCCGCTGGCTGCTCAACGCAGAGAAGGCCGGCCACACCGGCAGCCTCGACCCGCTGGCCACCGGCGTGCTGCCGCTGTGCTTCGGCGAGGCCACCAAGTTCTCGCAGTACCTGCTCGATTCCGACAAGGGCTACGAGACAGTGATGCAGATGGGCCAGACCACCACCACCGGGGACGCCGAAGGCGAAGTGCTGAAGACCCGCGACGTGACCGTTGGTCGCGCCGACATCGAAGCGGTCATCCCGCGTTTTCGCGGTGAAATCCAGCAGGTGCCGCCGATGTACTCGGCCCTCAAACGCGACGGCCAGCCGCTGTACAAACTGGCGCGCGCAGGAGAGGTAGTGGAGCGCGAGGCGCGTTCTGTTACTATTGGCCGGCTGGACCTGCTGGAGTGCGAAGGCACCCGGGCACGCCTGTCGGTTGGCTGCAGCAAGGGAACCTATATTCGCACCCTGGTGGAGGATATGGGCGAGGCGTTGGGCTGTGGTGCCTACGTCGCCGAGCTACGCCGCACCCAGGCCGGCCCCTTCGAGCTGGCCCAGACCGTCACGCTCGAAGAGCTGGAACAGGCTCACGCCGAAGGTGGCAACGAAGCGCTCGATCGCTTCCTGATGCCCTCGGACAGCGGCTTGCAGGACTGGCCATTGGTGGTATTGTCCGAGCACAGCGCGTTCTATTGGCTACATGGCCAGGCAGTACGTGCGCCGGACGCGCCGCAATTCGGCATGGTCCGCGTACAGGATCACAATGCCCGCTTCATCGGTATCGGTGAGGTGAGCGAAGACGGGCGCATTGCGCCGCGTCGACTGATTCGGTCGGAATGACCGATACCACAGGGCGAGGTCAACGCTTTGCCCTGCGGATTCGAGGATGGCTGTCAGTAGGCACGGTCATTACTCTTTTTATTAATACAGGGATCCAGTCCCTGGCCTATTGGACCCCGCTTGCGGGATCCGTTTATCAGGAGAAGCCAAATGGCCCTCAGCGTCGAAGAAAAAGCTCAGATCGTTGCAGACTATCAGCAAGCCGCCGGCGACACCGGTAGCCCGGAAGTACAGGTTGCCCTGCTGACCTTCAACATCAACAAGCTGCAAGGCCACTTCAAGGCCAACGAAAAAGACCACCACTCCCGTCGTGGTCTGATCCGTATGGTCAACCAGCGTCGTAAGCTGCTGGATTACCTGAAGGGTAAAGACACCACTCGTTACAGCGCCCTGATCGGTCGCCTGGGCCTGCGTCGCTAATAGCGGCCTGGCCAGTGGTGTTGCATGGTGTGTCGCATTCTTCGGCAACGCTGCCTGCCAGCGTCGCCGTCGGACACGCCGCGCGATCTGCGAGGTTGGCAGCCTGGTGTGCCGAGCGGTTTATCCGCCCGGCGCCAGGCTCCCAGCCTCGTGTTGTATCTGGACGGTCAATGGGGCCGATTCCCCGTTCTGCCCAAGAATTCGCAAGAACCAGTTCCCCCAAGAGCCACTGAAAAAGGTAGGAAACCGTGAACCCGGTAATCAAGCAATTCCAGTTCGGTCAATCGACCGTTACCCTCGAAACGGGCCGTATTGCCCGTCAGGCCACCGGCGCCGTGCTGGTCACCGTCGACAACGATGTCACCGTACTGGTGACCGTGGTCGGTGCCAAGCATGCCGATCCGAGCAAGGGCTTCTTCCCGCTGTCCGTGCACTACCAGGAAAAGACCTACGCCGCTGGCAAGATCCCAGGTGGTTTCTTCAAGCGTGAAGGCCGCCCATCCGAAAAAGAAACCCTGACTTCGCGCCTGATCGACCGCCCGATCCGCCCGCTGTTCCCTGAAGGTTTCATGAACGAAGTGCAGGTTGTCTGCACCGTGGTTTCCACCAGCAAGAAGACCGATCCGGACATCGCTGCGATGATCGGTACCTCGGCTGCCCTGGCCATCTCGGGCATTCCGTTCGAAGGCCCGATCGGCGCCGCCCGCGTTGCCTTCCACGAAAGCACCGGCTACCTGCTGAACCCGACCTACGAGCAGCAGGCCGCCTCGAGCCTGGACATGGTCGTTGCCGGTACCGAGTCGGCCGTACTGATGGTTGAATCGGAAGCCAAAGAGCTGACCGAAGACCAGATGCTGGGCGCCGTACTGTTCGCCCACGACGAATTCCAGGCTGTGATCAAGGCTGTCAAAGAGCTGGCCGCCGAAGCCGCCAAGCCGACCTGGGACTGGAAACCTGCCGTTGCCAACACCGAGCTGTTCAACGCCATCCGCGCCGAGTTCGGCGAAGCGGTGTCGCAGGGCTACACCATCACCGTCAAGGCCGACCGCTACGCGCGCCTGGGCGAGCTGCGCGATCAGGCGATCGCCAAGTTCTCCGGTGAAGAAGGCCAGCCGTCGGCTGGCGAAGTGAAAGACATCTTCGGCGAGATCGAATACCGCACCGTTCGCGAAAACATCGTCAACGGCAAGCCACGTATCGACGGTCGCGACACCAAGACCGTGCGCCCGCTGAACATCGAAGTCGGCGTTCTGCCGAAGACCCACGGTTCGGCCCTGTTCACCCGTGGCGAAACCCAGGCCCTGGTCGTCGCGACCCTGGGTACCGCCCGTGACGCCCAGCTGCTGGACACCCTCGAAGGCGAGAAGAAAGACCCCTTCATGCTGCACTACAACTTCCCGCCGTTCTCGGTAGGTGAATGTGGTCGCATGGGCGGTGCTGGCCGTCGTGAAATCGGCCACGGCCGTCTGGCCCGTCGTTCGGTGCAGGCCATGCTGCCGGCCGCCGACGTGTTCCCGTACACCATCCGCGTGGTATCGGAAATCACCGAGTCGAACGGCTCCAGCTCCATGGCTTCGGTCTGCGGTGCCTCCCTGGCGCTGATGGACGCGGGCGTACCGATGAAGGCGCCGGTTGCCGGTATCGCCATGGGCCTGGTCAAGGAAGGCGAGAAGTTCGCCGTACTGACCGACATCCTGGGTGACGAAGACCACCTCGGCGACATGGACTTCAAGGTAGCCGGTACCGCCAAAGGCGTCACCGCGCTGCAGATGGACATCAAGATCAACGGCATCACCGAAGAGATCATGGAAATCGCCCTGGGCCAGGCCCTGGAAGCGCGCCTGAACATCCTCGGCCAGATGAACCAGATCATCGGCGAGTCGCGTACCGAACTGTCGGCCAACGCACCGACCATGATCGCGATGAAGATCGACACCGACAAGATCCGTGACGTCATCGGCAAAGGCGGCGCCACCATTCGCGCCATCTGCGAAGAGACCAAGGCTTCGATCGACATCGAAGACGACGGCTCGATCAAGATCTTCGGCGAAACCAAGGAAGCCGCGGACGCTGCCAAGCAGCGCATCCTGGGCATCACCGCCGAAGCCGAGATTGGCAAGATCTACGTCGGCAAGGTCGAGCGCATCGTCGACTTCGGTGCCTTCGTCAACATCCTGCCGGGCAAGGACGGCTTGGTGCACATCTCCATGCTGAGCGATGCTCGCGTCGAGAAGGTCACCGACGTGCTGAAAGAAGGCCAGGAAGTCGAAGTACTGGTACTGGACGTGGACAACCGCGGCCGTATCAAGCTGTCGATCAAGGACGTTGCCGCTGCCAAGGCATCGGGCGTCTAAGCCTTTCGAGGCTGAAAGGAGGACCCTTCGGGGTCCTTTTTTTATGCCTGCCGCAAAATAGTTGAGAGCATGCATCTTGCACGTGGCTTTTTTCCCGGGATTGCAAAATGCACGGTACTAACTTCTTATTGATTTGTTTAACTCATTGATTTCAAAGGTTTTATAGGGCGTGCAAAAACTGGCACAGCCCCTGCAGCTACCTTACTACCTGACGCCAGGAACCACGGCGCAGACCTTTCGAAAAAACAGGAGTGACTCACATGAAGAAGTTCGCCATTGCTGCCGCTACTGCTACCGCTCTGACCCTGACCATGGCTAACGCGGCTTTTGCTGCCCAGTCCACCCAGGCCCCGATGACGCTTGCGGCCGGTGAGGTGACCAAAGCCAAGGAAGCCACTTCCGACACCTGGATCACCACCAAGGTGAAGGCTGACCTGATGACCGAGAAAGGCGTGCCGGGCAGTGACATCAAGGTTGAAACCAACAAAGGCGTAGTGTCCCTGTCCTCGGACGTGGCCATTACCGATGCGCAGAAGGAAATGGCGGTTGCCATCGCCAAGAAGATCAAGGGCGTACAGGCCGTCTCGGCTGATGGCCTGAAAGCCGAATAAGGATTGTCCCGTCGGCCAAAAGGATTTGGCCACCCCTTCAAGCAAAAGCCCCGGCAATCGCCGGGGCTTTTCTATTGGCATTCAGGAAAGCGGCTTCAGTTCACCGGGTTCCGGGCGATCACATCGCTCTCGAAACACACCTGCTCTTCGATCAGCGGCTCCACCAAGGGGCGGCTGTCCCGAAAATGCGCGGTCCGGGTATGCGCCTCGTACGCCTCATCGTCCTGGTAGATCTCGTACAGGTAGATGACATCGGCATTCTCCCGATCCTGCGAGACATCGAATACCAGGCAACCCGGCTCGGTGGCGACCGACGCTGCGGCGTTGGCATTGATGGCTGCCAGGAAGGCATCGGCGGTGCCGGGTTTCACGCGCGTCTTGATAAATAGGCAGTACACATGACGTTCCTTTTGTTTTAAATTCTATTATGAATTGTATACAAAAAAGGAGCCGCGCTCATGTCCGATCTACCTGCCCGCCCAGGCCGTCTCAATGGCTTGCGGCACATCGCCCTGCTGGTCCCCAACCTGGAGGAGTGCGAGCGTTTCTACGTGGATGTGCTGGGCATGGAGGTGCTCAACCGTGCCAATGAAGACCTGGTCTATCTCACCTGCGGCAACGACAACCTGTCGCTCGGGCGCGGCGCAGGTGCTGCCAACGGGCTGCAGACCTTGGATCATTATGGGTTCATCGTCGACAGCGTGGAGGAGTTGGAGGCCTGGTATCAGTACTTCAAAGCCCATGGCGTGACGCTGCTGGATCGCCCGTTCAATCACGGCGATGGCGCGCGCAGCTTCCATTTGCTGGACCCGGCGGGGAACAAGGTGCAGCCGCTGTATCACCCGGCGGTATCGGGGCAGCGGCTGGCCTGACCGTATCTATCGCCTGCGCTGGCCTCATCGCCGGCAAGCCGGCTCCCACAGAGGTCCGGTGCTGTATCTGTGGGAGCCGGCTTGCCGGCGATGAGGGCGACTCGGTCGAGGGTTACTCGGCATCCAGGTGCATCGGCGTCACCACGCGGCCATCGCTCTCGGCCTGGCCGAGGTTGGTGTCGATGAAGTACACGCGGTCATCTTCCAGCTGGCCCTTGTCCACCAGATAGTCCTTGATGCTGCTGGCCCGCTCCTGGCCCAGGTTACGCAGCAACACGGCGCTTTCCGCCCAGGACTTGATGACCGCCTCGCGCAGCTTGGCGCTGCGCTCGTCACGGCCCAGGTCCTGCCATTCAGCCGGGGGCTGCTGTTTCAGGCGGGTACGGTAGATGCCCTCGAGCATCGCCGGCTTGTCGCTGTCGTCCACTACCAGCAACGAAGCATTGGCGGGCACCTTATCGCCCCGACGCTGGAGGATCTTGTACCAGGTCGCCTGGTACTCGCGCTCCAGGCGCTGCTGGGCAATCAGCGGGCCGTCACTGCTCTGGGCCGCCGTGCCTTCGATTTCCAGGCGCAGCTCGGGGCGCTCCTTGAGGGCCGAGGCGAGCTTGTCCAGGGATGTTTGCACGTCGGGGGTGAGGTCGCTGGAGCCCGGCGCGAACGAGACATTGCCCAGATCCTCCGCGCCGCCACCGGCGACCAGCCCGCCAAGCAGCTTGAACGGCGCCTGCGCCGCGCGCAGCACCAGGTTGCGCAGGGTCTGCCAGACGATCGGCATCACGCTGAACTGTGGGTTGTTGAGGTCGCCCGACACTGGTAGCTCGATGGAAATCCTGCCTTCGGTATCCTTGAGCAAGGCCACCGCCAGGCGGATCGGCAGGTCCACGGCATCCGGGCTGTCGACCTTCTCGCCCAGCTGCAGTTGCTCGATCACCACCTTGTTCTCGGCCTTGAGCTGGCCGTTGGTGATCAGGTAATGCAGATCGAGGTTCAACCTGCCCTTGCGGATACGCATACCGGCGAACTTGCCGGAGTAGGGCGTCAGGGTTGTCAGCTCGACACGCTTGAAGCTGGTGGCGATGTCGAGGCTGGCCAGTGGGTTGAACGGGTTGAGCGCGCCCTTGATGGTCACAGGCGCGTAACGGTCCACCTTGCCCTTTATGTCGACCTTGGCCGGGAGCGGCTTGCGGTTGTCGATGGTGCCGATCTGGCCGTTGAGCTGCTGTACCGCGGTGGCGAAGTTAGGTGTCAGGGTCAGGTCGGCGAAGTTGGCCGAGCCGTCATTGATGCTGATCTGGCCGATGCGGATGCCCAGTTCCTTGCCGCTACCGGCAGCGGCGGGCTTGCTCGGGGCCGTGGCAGGCTTGTCGGCGGGTTGCGGGATCAGCAGGTCGTCGACGTTGGTGGTGCGGTCTTCGTTGATGATGAAGCGTGCGTAGGGTTGCAGCAGTGTCACCTTGTCGATGGACAGGGCGTCGCCGTGCACATACGACAGGCCATCGACGTTGACCTGCTGCCATTTGACGAAGTCGCGGTTCTTGATGGTGTCCAGTGTATGCAACTGGTTGGCCTGGGCCTTGCCGGTAATGCTGAAGGCCAGTGGCTCGGTACTCTTCAGATCGACCTTGAGGTCGCTGGAAAGCATGCCGCTGCGCAGCTCCAGGCGGATGAACGGGCTGATGTAGGCCTGCGCCACCCGCAGGTCGATATCGCGGGTGGCGACGTCGAGCTTGGCCGAGACCGGTGCCAGGTTGACCTGGCCTGCGGCCTGCAGCTTGCCCTGCTTGCCCACGCCGGTGTCGAGCTTGAGGGTGAAGGGCGACTGGTTGAGGCTGTCGAAATTCTGCAGGTCGAGGTTGAGCGGGCCGACATCCAGGGCCACGGGCTCTTTCTGGCTACGGTCTGCCAGGTGGACCATGTAGTTGCGCGCCTGCACGTCCTTGAGCAGGACCTGCCAGGGCTTGCTCGGCTCTTTGGCAGCCTGTTCTTCCGGGGTTGGCTCGGCGGCGGCGGGCTCGGCCTTCTCCTTTGGCGTGGCCTTGGCCGGCTGGCTGGCGAACAGCTTCTGCCAGTCGAGCTGGCCGTCCTTCTCCAGGGCCGCCCAGGTTTCCAGCTTGTCGCTGCGGATCTTGCCGACGGTGACCAGTTGCTTGGCCAGGTCGATGGAGGTTTCACTCACCTCCAGGCTGGCCAGGCGCGCCAGTGGGCGACCATCCGGGGCCTTGATGGCGAAGGGCGCGACCCGCACCGAAGTGTTGTCCAGCAGCAGTTCGGTTTCCTTGGAAAGGTTGAGCTTGTAGTGGGTGTCGAGACTGACCATGCCGTCTTCCAGCACCAGCGGCACGGCGTCGCGCACGTAAGGCCAGAAGAGCTTCATCTTGCCGTCGGTGACTTTCAGCGTGCCCTCGGAAGCGATCGGCGTCAGGCTGAGCGTGCCGGTCCAGTCGATGCGCCCACCCGCCGGGCCGTTGGCCACCAGGGTCATGTCGGCGTTGTCGTCGGGGAGGGTGCTGAGGTTCTTCAGTTCCAGGTTCATCGAGTCGTAGAGAAACTCGATCGGCTCGCTCGGGCGCAGGTCCTGGAAGTGCAGGTAGCCCTCGCTCAGCTTGATGCTGGCGATGCGCAGCGGGAACGGGTCGCTTGGCGGTTCCTCGGCCTTGGGCTCGCTGGGCGGGAGCTTGAACAGCTGGGCCAGGTTGAGGCTGCCGTCCTTGGCGAACAGCAGCTCGGTGCGCGGCTTGTCCAGCTCCACCGCGTCCAGGCGCACGGCCTTGGTCCATAAGCTGTCGAGGGACAGGTTGGCGTAGAGACGTTCGAAGCCGACCTGCTCCTTGCCGGGCTCGCCGATCTGCAGGCCCCACAGGGTCAGCTCGAGGCTGAACGGATTGAGCTCGATGCGCTGCAGGTGTGCCGGCACCGTGGCGTACTGCGCCAATTGCTGGTTGGCGATGCGCAGGGCGATGCCGGGGAGAATGAAAAAGCCGAGCAGGCTGTACAGGGCCACGAGGGCCACGAGTGCGCCGAGGGCGCGGGTCAATCCTTTGGGCATGTGTCGCTTCGTCTGTATCAGGCTGGAGTGCTTGGAGTATGGCACGTTAAATCGGTTCCGATGAACGGACCAAAATACCTCATTCGACGCCCATGCGCCGCCTGGCGCGCTGCGCCGAGCCATTGCGCATGGCCCAGCGCAGCACTGGCGCGGTATTGCTCAGGCCCAGGCGGATCATGCGCCGCTCGACCGCGCCCTGGTGCAGGCCCAGCATTGCGCTGGCCCAGTCCGGCAGCAGGTCGATGCCGGCCTTGAGCATCAGCTTGCCTACTGGTTCGGCCAGACGGCTGGGGGCCGGGGCCTTGAGCAGGATATCGACCACCTCGAGGCTGCGCGCATCGCACTGCAACTGCGGGCGCATGCGCTGCAGGTAGGCATCCACCTCGGCACAGGAGCGGGGCACGTCGCGCGCGCCCAGGCGTTCGGCGATCAGGGCGATCTCGTTGTAGTAGGCGTCCTGCGCGCTACGCGGCAGATCAGGATTGCGGTAGCGCAGGTGGGCGGCGAGGAAGCTGCTGACTTCAGCCACATGCACCCAGGTCAGCAGGTCGGGGTCGCTGGCGGCGTAGGGGCGGCCATCGGCGGCGGTGCCGACCACCTTGAGGTGGATGGTGCGGACCTTGTCGATCAGCCACTCGGCATCACGGGTCGAACCGAAGGTGGTGCCGGAGATGAACTGGCTGGTGCGCCGCAGGCGGCCGAGCAGGTCCTGACGAAAGTTCGAATGGTCCCAGACCCCGGCCAGGGCCAGCGGATGCAGCAGTTGCAGCATCAGCGCGCTGATGCCGCCCACCAGCATGCTGGGAAAGTCGCCATGCACCTGCCAGCTGATGCTCTGTGGGCCAAACAGGCCGGGATCGCCCTTGGGCGACTCCAGGTCGAGCTGGCCTAGGGCCAGCCCGGTGAGGCTCATGACTTGGGTTTCGATGCGGCGACGCAAGGCTTCCATGGCGACCTGTGCTGGCCGCCATGGCGGCCGTCTATGAGGTTGGGCAATTGTCGTCCAGTCGGGCACTGCCCGGGCTGGTGGGCGCATTCGTTTCGAACGCGCCGCCCTGCACATGATAAACCGTAGGCTCCTCGGAAAAATATGGTGTCAGCCGGGCCATGAAGACCTGGTGGTCTTCACTGGCCTCGAAACCCGGCGCATGGTCCTCGAGTGTTTGCCATTGCACGATCAGGTTGAATTGATGGGGGCTCTCGACCCCTTGCGCGAGCATATGGCTGACGTGACCCTTGGCTCGGCTGAGCAAAGGGGCGACCTCGGCGAACGCGTGCCGGAAGTCGTCGACGTGGGTTGGGCGTACGGGAAGCAGGGCGATTTCGTAGATCATGGCGGTCCTTGAAGTCGAGAAGGGTGGCAGGCGCGCCTCAAACGCTGGCGAGATCGGCCATGGGCGCGACCGCAATGGCGATCTTCCCTTGCAGGCCATTGTTGGCGCTTTGCAGCCGGGCATGGGCGAGGGGAACCTCAGCGAGGGTGTAGACGGCGCCCACGTGTGGCTTCAGTTGCCCGCGCTCGACCAGCGCGCTCAACTCGTCGAGCTTGCCGCGGTGTTGCCGGGTGAAGACGAAGTGGTAACTCGCGTTGCGGCCCCAGGCCTGGATCAGGTTCTGCGGTTGCGCGATGTCCACGATCGACACCACGCGCCCCAGTTGCGCCAGGACGTCTGGGCTGCGTGCCAGGGTATCGCCACCAATGGTGTCGAAGACCACGTCGACACCTTGGCCCCCGGTTTCCCGCAGGACGACCTCGACATAATCCTGATGCTCATAATCGATGACCACGTCCGCGCCCATTTGCCGCACGAATTCGGCGTTGGCCTCGCGCACGGTGGTGAACACCCTGGCGCCCATGGCCTTGGCCAGTTGGATCGCCACGTGGCCGACACCGCCGGCACCGCCGTGAACCAGGATGCGCTCGCCCACCCTGAGTGCCGCGCGCACCACGAGGGCCTCCCAGGCCGTACCGCCTACCAGGCTCAGGCTGGCCGCCTCCAGATGGCTTAGCGAAGGCGGCTTCAGGCCGACAATGCCTTCGGCGGCGACGTGGTACTCGGCATAGCTGCCCGCCCCGTCGAAGATCTGCGGTGTGTACCAAACCTCGTCGCCCGGCCTGAACGCGGTCACACCCGGCCCGACGGCTTCGACGACGCCGGACACGTCGTGCCCGGTAATGGCCGGGAGAGGCACCAGGTCGGGGTAGTCGCCACGCCGGACCTGGTAATCCAGCGGGTTGATGGAGGTGGCATGCACTCGGACCAGTACCTGTCCGGCCTGCGGCACCGGTTTGACGACATCGCGATAGGCGAATGCGTCCGTGCCGCCAAAGGAATCCAGTATCAACGCTTTCATGGTGTTTCCTTGCTTCGGTAAAAAGGGATATCGGGAAATATCGATTTATAAAGTGGAATGAAGATGCTGTTCTATGCCTCGGCACCTGCCAGATGCCGCAGTTGTTGCCTCCTTGAGTTCGGTAAAACGGGATATCGGGAAAAGTCGATATATAGAGGTAAAAGTAAAACCCTACAACTCACTCCCGATCAGCTCGGCGAGCGCGCTGATGGCGGCTTCGTTACGCTTGTAATAGGTCCACTGGCCAATGCGCCGGACTTCGACCAGGCCTGCGCGCTGCAGGGTGGCCAGGTAGTCGGATACCGTCGACTGCGATAGCCCCACGCCTTCCTGGATGCTGCTCACACAGACGCCCACCGTATGAACGTCACCTTCGTCCTGGGGAGGAAAGTGTTTCACCGGGTCTTTCAGGCCTTTGAGGATCTCGAGACGGGTACGGTTCGAGAGTGCCTTGAATATGTCGAGCAGTTCCATGGCGCGATAATATCGGGATTTACCGATATGTCAATGCGGTAAACGATGATCGGGGCGGCGGTGGCCGCCCCGAGGGTTCTACTGGTTGAGACGTTTGTCTATCAGCCCCTGGACCACGCTGGGGTCGGCGAGGGTGGATGTATCCCCCAGGTTGTCCAGTTCGTTGCAGGCGATCTTGCGCAGGATGCGCCGCATGATCTTGCCCGAACGGGTCTTGGGCAGGGCGGGCGCCCACTGGATCAGCTCGGGCTTGGCGAAGCTGCCGATTTCCTTGCTGACCAGGGCCAGCAGTTCGGCCTTGAGCGCATCATCCGGTTCTATGCCGTTCATGGGGGTGACGAAGGCATAGACGCCCTGGCCCTTGAGGTCATGGGGATAACCGACCACCGCGGCTTCGGCGACGCTGTCGTGCAGCACCAGCGCGCTCTCTACCTCGGCGGTACCGATACGGTGGCCGGAGACATTGATCACATCGTCGATGCGCCCGGTGATCCAGTAGTCGCCATCGGCGTCGCGGCGGGCGCCGTCGCCGGTGAAGTAATAGCCGGGCATGGGCTTGAAGTAGGTGTCGACCATGCGCTGGTGATCGCCGTAGACGCTGCGGATCTGCCCGGGCCAGCTGGCCTTGATCGCCAGCAGGCCGGCGCCTGGCCCCTCGATGAGCTTGCCTTTTTCATCCAGCAGCACCGGCTGCACGCCGAACATCGGTTGGGTGGCGCAACCGGGCTTGAGCCTTTGTGTGCCGGGAAGGGGCGTGAGCATGATGCCGCCGGTCTCGGTCTGCCACCAGGTGTCGACGATGGGGCAGCGTTTCTGCCCGACCGCCTCGAAGTACCATTCCCAGGCCTCCGGGTTTATCGGCTCGCCGACGCTGCCGAGCAGGCGCAGGCTCTGGCGCGATGTGCCCTGCAGCGGGCCGGAGCCTTCACGCATCAGGGCCCGCAACGCGGTGGGCGCGGTGTAGAAGATGTTCACCTGATGCTTGTCCACCACTCGCCAGAAACGCGAGGTGTCGGGGTAGTTGGGCACGCCTTCGAACATCAGCGAGATCGCGCCGTTGGCCAGCGGGCCATAGACGATATAGCTGTGGCCGGTGACCCAGCCGACGTCGGCGGTGCACCAGAACACTTCGCCGTCGCGGTAATCGAATACCAGCTTGAAGGTCATCGTGGCCTGCAGCAAGTAGCCGGCGGTGCTGTGCAGCACGCCCTTGGGTTTGCCGGTGCTGCCGGAGGTGTAGAGGATGAACAGCGGGTCCTCGGCGCTCATCGGTTCGGGCGGACAGTCGTCGTCGGCCTTTGCCGTTGCCTCGTGGTACCAGAGGTCACGGCCTTCGCTCCAGCCGACGTCACCGCCGGTGCGCTTGACCACGAGCACGCTGCTGACGGCCGGGCAGCTGGCCAGCGCCTTGTCGACATTCTGCTTGAGCGGTATGCGCTTGCCGCCGCGCACCCCTTCGTCGGCAGTGATCACGGTACGGCAATCGGCGTCGAGGATGCGGTCGCGCAGGGCATCGGGGGAGAAACCGCCAAACACCACCGAGTGAATGGCGCCGATGCGGGTGCAGGCGAGCATCGCGTAGGCGGCCTCGGGGATCATCGGCATGTAGATGCACACCCGGTCGCCTTTGTTCACACCCCGGGCTTTCAGGGCATTGGCCAGCCGGCACACCTGGCGGTGCAGCTCGCGGTAGCTGATGGCCTTGCTGTCCTTGGGATCGTCGCCCTCCCAGAGCAGGGCGGTCTGTTCGCCGCGGGTGGCCAGGTGGCGATCGATGCAGTTATGGCTGACATTCAGCTGGGCGCCGTCGAACCAGCGCGCCGTGCCGGTCTTCAGGTCGCATTGCTGCACGCTCGACCAGGGCTTGATCCAGTCCAGGCGCTTGGCCTGCTCGGTCCAGAAGGTGTCGGGGTCGTCCACCGACTGGCGATAGAGGCGGCGGTAGTCGGCGTCGGAGGGTGTAGCGGCCTGGCTGACGGCCAATGCCTCGGGATAGTCGCGGATATCGAACATGGCGGGTGGTCCTGCTCTTGTTAGGGGCGAGGGACTGCAACGGCTATTCGATGGACAGTTTAGAAGGTGGGGGTGTTCCCGGGCGGAAAGCATCGCGGGGCAAGCCGCATCGGCGCACCGATGCGATTTACCCCGCAATTGACGGCTACAGGTCGATCAGCCGCGGTGACGGCCGCGGAAGTAGTTGATCAGGCCTTGGGTCGAGCCATCCTCGGCGCTGTCTTCCTGGGCGCCGACCAGGCGCTGGTACACACCCTTGCCCAGTTCCTTGCCCAGCTCCACGCCCCACTGGTCGAAGGCGTTGATGCCCCAGACCACGCTTTGCACGAACACCTTGTGTTCGTACATTGCCACCAGCGCGCCAAGGCGGCGAGGGCTGATGCGCTCGACCACCAGGGTGTTGCTCGGGCGGTTGCCCGGGATCACCTTGTGCGGCGCCAGCTTGGCGATGTCGTCCTGGTTCAGGCCCTTGGCGCGCAGTTCGGCCTCGGCTTCCTCGCGGGTCTTGCCGAGCATCAGTGCCTGGCTCTGCGACAGGCAGTTGGCGTACAGCCACTGGTGATGGTCGGCCACCGGGTTGAAGCTCACTACAGGCACGATGAAGTCGGCCGGGATCAGCTGGGTGCCCTGGTGCAGCAACTGGTGGTAGGCATGTTGGCCGTTGCAGCCGACGCCGCCCCAGATCACCGGGCCGGTTTCGGTCTGTACCGGCGTGCCATCGGTCAGCACGCTCTTGCCGTTGGACTCCATGTCCAGCTGCTGCAGGTGCTTGGTGATGTTGCGCAGGTAGTGGTCGTACGGCAGGATCGCGTGGCTGCGGGCGCCCCAGAAGTTGCCGTACCACACGCCCAGCAAGGCCAGCAGCACCGGCATGTTCTTCTCGAACGGCGCGGTCTGGAAGTGCTGGTCCATGGTGTAGGCGCCGGACAGCAGCTCCTTGAAGTTGGCGGTGCCGATGGCCAGGGCGATCGGCAGGCCGATGGCCGACCACAGCGAGTAACGCCCGCCGACCCAGTCCCACATCGGGAAGATGTTCTCTTCGCGGATGCCGAAGGCCACGGCCGCGGCCTTGTTGCTCGACACGGCGATGAAGTGGCGGTACAGCTCGGCTTCCGATCCGCCCTGGGCCAGGTACCAGGTACGCGCGGCCATGGCGTTCTTCAGGGTTTCGAGGGTGTTGAACGACTTCGACGACACGATGAACAGGGTGGTCTCGGCGCGCAGGTTGGCCGACAGTTCATGGAACTCGCTACCGTCGATGTTTGCCAGGTAGTGGCAGCGCACGCCGCGCTGGGCGTAGGGCAGCAGAGCCTCGGAGACCAGCTCGGGGCCCAGGAACGAGCCGCCGATGCCGATGTTGACCACGTCGGTGATCGGCTTCTCGCTGTAGCCGCGCCACAGGCCGTCGTGGATGCGCCCGACCAGTTCGGTGATCTGGTTGAGCACCTTGTGCACTTCAGGCATCACGTTGACGCCGTTCACGCTGAGCTTGTCGCCGACCGGGCGGCGCAGGGCGGTGTGCAGCACCGGGCGGCCTTCGGAGGCGTTGATGATCTCGCCGCTGAACATCGACTTGATGGCTGCTTCCAGGTCGACTTCCTTGGCCAGGTTGACCAGCAGGTCTCGGGTCTGCTCGGTGATCAGGTTCTTCGAGTAGTCGAGAAACAGGCCGCAGCTGCTCAAGGAGAACTGGTCGAAGCGCTTGCCGTCGGCGGCGAAGGCTTCGCGCATGCTGAAGCCCTGCATGGCGTCGCGGTGTTGCTGGAGCGCCTGCCAGGCGGGCAGCGCCGTCACATCGTGGGGGGTACGGTAATACGCCATTGCGGGTGGTTTCCTTGTTGCATGGTCAGGCTTGGACAGCGGCAGTCATTGCCGGTTGCAAGCTGGACATTATAGGCATTGGCGCCAAGGCGGGAATGGGGGGAGGCGGGCGGCGCGGATTAAAAATTGTCACTGACCTGATACCCAGGGCACGCGTGGGGCGACGTTGAGCCGCTCCCACGCGTCGAGCTCAGGCGGTCTGCTCTTCGAGGTGCAGATAGAGATTGTCGATCAGCCGGGTGTTGCCCAGGTAAGCTGCGGCGATCACCACCAGGTCACGGTCATCGACCTGCGCCGGGCGCAGGGTGACGGCGTGGCGTACCTCCAGGTAATCCTTACGCAATCCAGCGGCTTCGAGTTGCGCCTGGCCCTCGGCGATCAGCGCCGCGTAGTCGCGCTGGCCACGGCGCAGGGCCTCGGCCATGCTGCTCAGCACTCGGTATAGCGCCGGCGCGGCGGCACGCTGTTCCGGCGTCAGGTAGCCATTGCGCGACGACAGCGCCAGGCCATCCTCGGCGCGTACGGTCGGCTCGCCGATGATCTGGATCGGCATGTTCAAGTCGCGGACCATGGCACGGATCACCGCCAGTTGCTGGAAATCCTTCTCGCCGAACACGGCCAGGTCCGGCTGGACCATGTTGAACAGCTTGCTGACCACGGTCGCCACGCCTTCGAAGTGGCCAGGACGGCTGGCGCCGCACAGCCCTTCGGACAGTTGCGGCACGCTGACGCGGGTCTGCACGGTCATGCCGTCGGGGTACATCTCCTCGACGGTAGGGGCGAACAGCAGGTGGCAGCCGGCCTGGAGCAGTTTCTCCTGATCGGCGGCGAGGGTGCGCGGGTACTTGTCCAGGTCTTCGCCGGCGCCGAACTGCAACGGGTTGACGAAGATGCTGGCGACCACGAAGTCGGCGCGCTGGGCGGCCTTGGTCACCAGGGCGGCGTGGCCGCTGTGCAGGTTGCCCATGGTCGGCACGAAGGCGATGCGCTTGCCCTCGCCACGGGCGCGGGCCACGGCGGCGCGCAGCTCACGGACGGTCTTGACGGTATTCATGCGCTGAACCCATGTTCGCTGCCGGGGAAGCTGACTTCCTTGACCGCGCGGACATAGGCGGCCAGGGCACTCTGGATGTCCGGCTGGCCAGCCATGAAGTTCTTCACGAACTTCGGCACGCGGCCGCTCAGCGACAGCCCGAGCATGTCGTGCAGCACCAGCACCTGGCCATCAGTGGCATTGCCGGCACCGATGCCGATCACCGGAATGCTCACGGCCTGGGAGATTTCCGCGGCCAGCTCGCTGGGTACGCACTCGAGCAACAGCATGGCCGCGCCGGACTGTTCCAGGGCGATGGCGTCGGCGCGCATCTGCCGTGCCTGGGCTTCCTGGCGCCCCTGGACCTTGTAGCCGCCCAGCACGTTGACCGTCTGCGGGGTCAGGCCCATGTGCGCGCAAACCGGCACGCCGCGTTCGGCCAGCAGGCGGATGGTCTCGCCCAGCCAGGCGGCGCCTTCGATCTTGAGCATGTGGGCGCCAGCGCGCATCAGTTCGGCGGCGTTGGCGAAAGCCTGCTCGGGTGTGGCGTGGGCCATGAACGGCAGGTCGGCGAGAATCAACGCCCCATCGTTGCCGCGTTTAACGCAGGCGGTGTGGTAGGCCATGTCACGGTTGGTGACGGGCAGGGTGCTGTCATGGCCCTGCAGGACCATGCCCAGGGAGTCGCCCACCAGCAGCACTTCCACGCCGGCCTGGCTGGCTGCCTTGGCGAAGGTCGCGTCGTAGCAGGTCAGCATGGTGATTTTTTCACCCTTGGCCTTCAGGCCGTGCAGGGTGGTCAGGGTTACTTCAGGCATGTAGGGGAGTCCTCGTTCAGGCGCTGTGAACAACAACTGCGTACAACGCGTGTATTCATCTTCCGGAGCGGCACATCATCGGTCGTGATGTTCGGGCACAGATCCGTCCGAGCCTAAATGGGTGATTGCGGCACAGTAGCGCCGCGGGACGCCTATAGTCGTGAGCGAGGTGGGGGAAGTCAACCAGCCGTGTTACCGCATTGTTACGGCGTGGGTGTTACTGGCGTTACCGCCGTCTGAAACGCCCGATTTACAGGCGTTCCAGGCCGACGAACGGGCAGTCCTCGAGCAGTTGCGCGAGGGGGCGGCCGTCGGCAAGGCGGAAGCTGGCGGGCACCAGCTCGGCGAGCGGGTACAGCACGAAGGGGCGGGCGTGCATGTGGTAGTGCGGCACTTTCAGGCGCGGGGCATCGATGACCTGGTCGCCGAACAGCAGCATGTCCAGGTCGAGGGTGCGTGGGCCCCAGCGCTCCTTGCGTACGCGGCCCTGGCCGTTTTCGATGGCCTGCAGGGCGTCCAGCAGGTCCAGCGGTGTCAGTGCCGTGTCGATGGCCGCCACGGCGTTGGTGTAGCGTGGCTGGCCCGGCAGCAGCGAATCGCTGGTGTAGAGCGCCGAGGCCGCCGTCAGGCGCGTCTCGGCGATCAGGTCCAGCGCCTGCAGGGCGCTGCGCAGCTGCTCGGCGGGCTCATCCAGGTTGCTGCCCAGGCCGATGTACGCACGGGTGGTCATGCTCAGTCCCACGCCTGCTCGTCGTCACGCTTGCGCTTGCCGCCACTGCGCTTGCGCTTGCGTGGGCCGGCACCGGCGCCAGCAGCGTCGTCACGGTTGCCCAGTTCGCGGATCATGTCGCGGCGCTGGCTGTCGTTGGCGTCCTGGTAGTCGGTCCACCATTGGCCCAACCCGTCGGTTTCCTCGCCGGCGCTTTCACGCAGCAGCAGGAAGTCGTAGCCAGCGCGGAACCGCGGGTTGTCGAGCAGCATGTCGGCGCGCTTGCCGCTGCGCCTTGGCAGGCGCTCCTGCATGTCCCAGATCTCGCGGATCGGCAGGGTGAAGCGCTTGGGAATGGCGATGCGTGCGCACTGTTCGGCGATCAGGTCGTGGGCCGCGCCGTTCATGGCCGGGATCGGCGGCACGCCTTGGCTCTGCAGGTACAGTACGCGGCTTGGCAGGGCTGGCCAGAGCAGCGCGGCGAACAGGAAGGCGGGTGTCACCGGCTTGCCCTGCTTGACGCGCAGGTCGGTGTTGGCCAATGCCTGGCTGATCAAGCTGTGGGTGTAGCTCGGACGTTCTTCCAAGGCATGGCTGCTGGCCGGGAACAATGGCTCGAACAGTTGCAGGTCGACCAGCATCTCGAAGGTGATCGCCCCCTGGCCGTTGAGGAACAGCTTGAGGCTTTCCTCGAACAGGCGCGCGGGTGGGATGTCGCGCAGCATCGGCGCCAGCTCGCGGATCGGCTGCACGGTGTGCTTCTCGATGCCGAAGTCCAGCTTGGCGGCGAAGCGCACGGCGCGCAGCATGCGTACCGGATCTTCCTGGTAACGGTGGGTCGGATCGCCGATCAGGCGCAGCAGCCGGTTACGGATGTCGTGGACACCGTTGGCGTAGTCGAGGATGCGCTCGCTGACCGGGTCGTAGTACAGGGCGTTGATGGTGAAGTCGCGGCGTTGCGCGTCTTCTTCCAAAGTGCCGTACACGTTGTCGCGCAGGATGCGACCGCTGGCATTGTGCGACGAACGGTGGCTATCGGACTGGTCGTCATCGGAGTGGGGCGCGCGGAAGGTGGCGACCTCGATGATGTCACGGCCGAAATGCACGTGGACCAGCTTGAAGCGCCGGCCGATGATACGGGCGTTGCGGAACTCCGCGCGGATCTGCTCGGGGGTGGCGCTGGTGGCCACGTCGAAGTCCTTGGGCGTGATGCCCAGCAGCAGGTCGCGCACGCAGCCACCGACCAGATAGGCCTGGTAACCGGCCGCCTGCAGGCGCTCGACAATGCCCACGGCATGGCGGCTGAACTGGCTGCGCTGCAGCGAGTGCTGGCTCTTGTTGATCACTTCAGGCGTGGTGCGCCTGTGGTGCTGGCCACGAACGGGCGGGCGGAACGACTGGAACAGCTTCTTCAGCATGGGATGCACTGTTTGAAGGAATGATCGGCCAAGGATAGGAGAATGGCCGCATGATGGGCGGGGATTCTAGCATTTACTGGGGAATGGTGTAGGCGGTGTGCCAAGCAGGATGCAGAAGTGAGAAACGACATGGGGAGCCGAAGCTCCCCATCAAGTCGTTGCGTGCTCTTATTGTTCTTCTGCCGGGCTTCTTGTTTTTGTTGAATGCCCTGTCCACAAATCTCGAAGCTTGTGGACGACCCCCAAACCGGGGGTGAAGAGCAAACGGATTGCTTTGGTCGCCGAGTTGATGCTGATCTGTCGATCCAATCAGTTCAGGTGCTGCTTTTGAGTGCAGTTTTTGTTGTTCTCTGCCTGATCGTGGGGCAAGCCCCAAACACAACGCCTCTCCAAAAGAATCAGTTAGCTGCGCCTCCGCCGTCTTGTTTTTATTGTGCGTGAGCCGTTTCGTCTTGTTCTTATTCTGAGTTGCAGTGCTTGTTATTGTTCTTGTACCAGACATATAGCAGGTGCCGTGCCAACTTTTGAAAACCCAATGAAATCGGGGGGTTCAGCGTTTCAGGCAGGTTTTGCCGCGGGGCAAATGTAGAAATTTCGTTACCTTACGCCTCGGGGGATGTTACGCCCGGCAGGGTAGGTAACAGATTTTTGCGGTAACTGATGTGTTACCCCCAAACGACCGCGGGGCAAGCCTGCCCCCACGCGCTGTGGGAGCGGGCTTGCCCCGCGATCGGATTACACAGAATCAGTTGTCGCTGGTGGCGTTGCTCTTGCGCCGCGGGATGCCCAGGCGCTGGCGGCGTTCCCACAGGCATTTGCGGCTGACGCCCAGCTTGCGGGCCAGTTCGGTTTCGGTCATGTGGTCCTGGTGCTCGAGCACGAAGTGCTGGAAGTAATCCTCCAGCGACAGGTCCTCGGTCGGCTCATGGCTGGCGCTGTTGCTGCTGGCAAGCGCCGGCAGGTTGTCCAGCATGTCGTCGTCTTCCAGGTCGCTAAGCTCGATGTCGATGCCCAGCAGGTCGGCGGAAATTTCCGCGCTTTCGCTGAGGATTACCGCGCGCTCCACCGCGTTTTCCAGCTCGCGCACGTTGCCCGGCCAGCTGTAATGGCGGATGGCTTGCTCGGCATCGTGGGAAAAATGCAGGTCGTCGCGGCCGATCCGTGCGCTCTGGCGGGCAAGGAAGGCATTGGCGATCTCGTTGACGTCGCTGCCGCGCTCGCGCAGGGCTGGCAATTTCAGGGCGATCACATGCAGGCGGTAGTACAGGTCTTCACGGAACTGCCCGGCCTTGGCCAGGTTCTTCAGGTCGCGGTGGGTGGCCGCGATCAGGCGCACGTCGACCTTCTGTGATTGCACCGAACCCACCCGGCGGATCTCGCCTTCCTGCAGCACCCGCAGCAGGCGGGCCTGGGCTTCCAGTGGCAGCTCGCCGATCTCGTCGAGGAACAAGGTGCCACCATCGGCGGCTTCGACCAGCCCCGCCCGACCCGCGCTGGCGCCGGTGAAGGCACCCTTCTCGTGGCCGAACAGTTCCGACTCGATGAGGGTTTCCGGGATCGCCGCGCAGTTCACCGAGATCATCGGTGCCTTTGCCCGGCGCGAGAGGTTGTGCAGGGCGCGGGCGACCAGCTCTTTACCGGTGCCGGATTCGCCCTGGATCAGCACATTGGAGTCGGTTGGCGCGACCTTGCGAATCTTCACGAACATGTCCTGCATCGGCGGGCAGGAGCCGATGATGCCGATCTCGCCGTTGGCGGCGGCGGGGCTGGCCTTGTCCGTGCTGGCCTTGCCATTGGCGGTCCGGGGCTCGCCGGCCGGCGCCGAGGCCGGGGCGTTCACCCGGTCGCGCAGGATACGCGCCACGGCCTGGAGCATCTCGTCGTGGTCGAAGGGCTTGGCGATATAGTCCACCGCGCCCATTTTCATCGAGTCCACTGCCGAGCGCAGGCTGGCGTAGCTGGTCATGATCAGTACCGGCGTGCCCTGGCCGAGCTTGATCAGCTCGGTACCCGGGGCACCCGGCAGGCGCAGGTCACTGACGATCAGGTCGAAGGTGGCAATGCTGAAGCGTTCCTGGGCTTCCTGCACCGAGCCGGCTTCGCTGACCTGGTACTGGTTCCGCTCGAGCAGGCGACGCAGGGCCGAGCGGATGATGGTTTCGTCTTCGACGATCAGAATATGCGGCATTGATTCAATTCTCTCGACGGTCTCGAATTTCAGGGGACGTCGCTACGACATGCCGGGGCAGGGTCACGCGGATCCGGGTACCACGTTGGCGCTCGATGTCGGCCGGGCTGTCGATGGTGATTTGCCCATAATGCTCTTCCACGATGGAATAGACCAGAGCGAGCCCCAGTCCGGTTCCTTCGCCCGGGTCCTTGGTGGTGAAGAAGGGTTCGAACAGGCGGTCCATGATGCTTTTCGGAATACCGCTGCCTTCATCTTCGACGACCAGGTCGACGGTGTGCTCGTTGATTTCACTGCGCACGCGCACGGCGCTGCCGGGCGGCGAGGCGTCGCGGGCGTTGGAGAGCAGGTTGATCAGCACCTGGGCCAGGCGTTGCGGGTCGCCCTCGACCCAGTGTTGCGGGTCGCAGAGGTTGAAGAACTGTACTTCGAAATTGCGCCGGTTCAACGCCAGCAGACCAATGGCATCCTGCGCCACCTCGGCCAGGCACACTGGCTCCTCGCTGTTCTGCTGGCTGCCGCCGGCGTGGGCGAAGCTCATCAGCGACTGGACGATGCGCGACACGCGCTTGGTCTGCTCGAGGATCTGGCTGGACAGTTCGATGATCTCGCCGTCGCCCTCGCGTTCTTCGCGCAGGTTCTGCGCCAGGCAAGCGATGCCGGTGATCGGGTTGCCGATCTCGTGGGCCACGCCCGCGGCGAGGCGGCCGATGCTGGCCAGGCGCTCGGAATGCACCAGCTTGTCCTCCAGCGCCTGGGTCTCGGTGAGGTCCTCGACCAGCAGCACCAGGCCGCTGTTGCCCGGGGCCAGCGGCTCGTCGATGGCCGCCTTGTGCAGGTTCAGCCAGCGCGGCTGGCCATCGAGGACCAGGCGCTGCTTGTGCAGATGTTCGTCGGGCACGTTGATGAAGCCTTGCAGCAGGCCGCGCCAGGGTTCGGCGATGGTCACCAGGCGTGAGCCGACCACATGCTTGGCGGCGATGCCGGTGAGCTCCTCCATCGCCTTGTTCCACATCAGGATCTCCTGGTCCTTGGCCAGCGAGCACACGCCCATGGGCAGTTCCTGCAGGGTCTGGCGGTGATAACGGCGCAGGGCGTCGAGCTCGGCGGCAAGGCCGGTCAGGCGCGAGTGATAGTCCTCGAGGCGGCTCTCGATAAAGTGGATGTCCTCGGTGACGTAGTTCTCGTTGCCGGACTTGTACGGCAGGAAGGTCTCGACCATGTCCTGCGCCACGCTCGGCCCCATCAGGCCGGACAGGTTGGCCTCGATGCGGTCGCGCAGGCGCCGCAGGGCATAGGGGCGGCGCTCGTCGAAGGGCAGGTAGAGGTCGCGCAGGGCCTGCTCCACCTCTTTTTGCGCAGCCTTGGCGCCCAGCGGCTTGGCCAGCTGGGTGGCGAACTCCTGGGGCGAGGCGGCATGCAGTTCGCGGCGTTGCGGGCGACGCACGTTGTCCACCGCGCAGGCCTCGGCGGCGCTGACCTCTTCGCTGCTGGCATTGGTGAACAGCGAAATCAGGGTGAACAGCAGGACGTTGGCCGCAAGCGAGGCGATGGCCGCCATGTGCCAGCTGGTGTCGTCCAGCACGTAGATCATGTCCAGCAACGGGATGTAGAAGCCCTGCAGGTTGCCCAGCAGCGGCAGCAGCATGGTCACCATCCACACCAGCATGCCGGCCAGCAGGCCGGCGATGAACCCTCGTCGGTTGGCGGTCGGCCAGTACAGCACCGAAAGCACCCCGGGCAGGAACTGCAAAGTGGCGACGAAGGCGACGATGCCCAGGTTGGCCAGGCTCTGGTGGTTGTTCTGGGTGAGGTAGAAGACGAAGCCGGCGGTGATGATGGCGACGATCAGCGCCCGGCGCGTCCACTTCAGCCAGCGGTAGATATTGCCTTCGGCCGGCGGCTGGTACAGCGGCAGCACCAGGTGGTTCAAGGCCATGCCCGACAGCGCCAGGGTGGTGACGATGATCAGCCCGCTGGCGGCCGACAAGCCACCGACATAGGCCAGCAGCGCCAGCGCTTCGTTGTTGGCGGCGATGCCCAGGCCCAGGGTGAAGTACTCGGGGTTGGTGCTGGCGCCCAGGCGCAGGCCGGCCCACAGCACCAGCGGCACGGCCAGGCTCATCAGCAGCAGGAACAGCGGCAGGCCCCAGCTGGCGCTGACCAGCGAGCGCGGGCTGAGGTTTTCGGTGAAGGCCATGTGGTACATGTGCGGCATGACGATCGCCGAGGCGAAGAACACCAGCAGCAGGGTGCGCCAGGGGCCTTCCTGCAGCGGGGTGTGCAGGGCGGCGAGGGCGGTCTGGTTCTGCAGCAGCCAGACCTCCAGCCCATGCGGGCCACCGAACACGCCGTACAGCGCATAAAGGCCGATACCGCCCAGCGCCAACAGCTTGATCACCGATTCGAAGGCGATGGCGAACACCAGGCCTTCGTGCTTTTCGCGGGTGGCGATATGGCGTGAGCCGAAGAAGATGGTGAACAGGATGATCAGCACGCAGAAGGCAAACGCCACCCGCGCCTTGACCGGCTCGCCGGTGAGGATGCTGATCGAATCGGCTACGGCCTGGATCTGCAGGGCCAGCAAGGGCAGCACGCCGATCAGCATGAAGATGGTGGTCAGCGCGCCGGCCCAGGTGCTGCGGAAGCGAAACGCCAGCAGGTCGGCCAGTGAGGAGAGCTGGTAGGTGCGGGTGATCTTGAGGATCGGATAGAGCAGCACCGGGGCCAGCAGGAAGGCCCCGGACACCCCCAGGTAACAGGCAAGGAAGCCGTAGCCATATTGATAGGCCAGGCCGACCGAGCCATAGAAGGCCCAGGCACTGGCGTAGACGCCCAGCGACAAGGTGTAGGTCAGGGGGTGGCGAATGATCGCCCGCGGGATCAGCCCGCGCTCGCTGATCCAGGCCACGCTGAACAGCACCAGCAGGTAGGCGGCGCTGATCAGGATCATCTGGGTCAGGCTAAAGCTCATCGGCATCTCGTTGGCTCTGCAGGATGAAGGTGACGACGATGAGGATCAGCCAGAGCAGGTAGGGACGGTACCAGGCACCGGTCGGCTCGATCCACCAGTCCATGATGGCGGGGGAGAACAGGTAGATCCCCACCACCAGAAGCAGGACCAAACGATAGATGTACATGCTGGCCTCGATGGGTTGGGCGCTGCGGTTTGGACTTATTATTGGCGCAAATGGCTGGGGCGATGCTAGCGGGAATCGGGGCTGTTAGCCAAGGGTTTGAATTTGTTGGGCTTTTGAGCCTGGTTTTGCTTGTTCTGGCCCTATCGCGGGGCAAGCCCGCACTCGCGATAGGGCCGCTACTGCCTCAGCGCAAATCAGCCTCGGGCACCGTCATCTGCCGCGCAATGTGCTCCGGCCGCCACTGCTGGCGCGCCACCGCCAGCACCTCGGCCGGGCTGGCCCCCGCCAGTGCCGGATCGGTCTGCTGCCCCAATGCCCGCAGGGCTCGCAACAGCAACGGCGTCGCCTGGTCGGCCTCTAGCGGCGGCGAGCGATACGACTTGCCCAGCTTGTGCCCGTCGGGCTGCACGATCAACGGAATGTGCAGGTAACGCGGCTGCGAGAACCCCAGCAGCTCCTGCAGGTACAGCTGGCGGGGCGTGTTGTCCAGCAGGTCGGCGCCGCGCACGATGTCGGTAACGCCCTGCCACGCATCGTCCAGTACCACCGCCAATTGGTAGGCATAGAGCCCGTCACGGCGCTGGATGACGAAGTCGCCCACCTCGCGTCCCAGGTGCTGTTCGAAGCTACCCTGGACGCGATCCGTGAAGCGGTAGATCAGTTCCGGCACGCGCAGGCGAATGGCCGCGCCTTGCCGGGGATGCCCGGCGTTACGGCAAAAACCTGGATAGATACCATCGTATCCTTCCAGTTGCTTGCGCGAGCAGGTGCAGGCATAGGCCAGGCCCATGCTGAACAAACGGTCGACCACGGCGGCATAGGCCTCGTGGCGCTGGCTCTGGAACACTACTTCGCCGTCCCACTCCAGGCCGTAGCGCTCCAGGGTCTGCAGGATCGCATCGCGTGCCCCAGGCATTTCCCGGGGCGGGTCGGTGTCTTCCATGCGCAGCAACCAGCGGCCATCGACCGCGCGGGCGTCGAGCCAGGAGGCGAGGGCGGCCACCAGCGAGCCGAAGTGCAGAAAGCCGCTGGGGGTGGGGGCGAAGCGGCCGATGTAGCGGGAGTCATTCATGGATTGCACAGCTATATAAATGAAGACGGGGCGTACCGATTGCAGGAGCGGGCAAGCCCGCCTCCACAACCAGTACGCCCCGTCTGCGAGGTTCTGGAATCAGCCTTTACCGACAGTCTTTTCCTTCTTCTCGGCAATTTCCTTGCAGTCGAAGCACAGGTCGGCGGTCGGGCGGGCTTCGAGGCGGCGCAGGCCGATCTCGATACCGCAGGAGTCGCACCAGCCGTACTCTTCGTCCTGAATCTTCTGCAGGGTCTTGTCGATCTTCTTGATCAGCTTGCGCTCACGATCACGGTTGCGCAGTTCCAGGGCGAATTCTTCTTCCTGGCTGGCACGGTCAGCCGGGTCTGGGAAGTTGGCTGCCTCGTCCTTCATGTGCGTCACGGTCTGGTCCACGCTCGTCATCAACTCAAGCTTCCATGCTCCCAGAAGCTTGGTGAAGTGCTTGCGCATGGGCTCCCCCATGTACTCTTCGCCCTTGGTTTCTTTATAGGGCTCTACACCGTACATGGACTGACTGGTTTTTTGCTTTTCTACGGTGGACATGAATAGACCGCCTCTCACTCATCTGATCCAATGCGCAGGCTTGCTTCCATCGCCGGCACCCGCCGGCCCTGCGACTGCGAGCCGCCGAACTTACCAGATAGATCCGGGGTGCGCTACCCCGCCCTATTCCTGCTATTGACAGCAGGGCGGGCGGCACGTTCGCTGCGGCGCACAGGTAGAATCACCAGTTTAGACCCAATTGAGAGAAGGCCCATGGCTCAGCCACACAGTGCGCGCAGTCGCGCCATCGAACCCTTCCACGTGATGGCCCTGCTGGCGCGCGCCAACGAGCTGCAGGCCGCCGGCCATGATGTGATCCACCTGGAGATCGGCGAGCCGGACTTCACCACCGCCGCGCCCATCGTCGCCGCAGGCCAGCAGGCTTTGGCCGATGGTCACACCCGCTACACCGCCGCCCGCGGGCTGCCGCAACTGCGCGAAGCGATTGCCGGGTTCTATGGCCAGCGCTACGGTGTGGACCTCGACCCCGAGCGGGTTCTCGTTACCCCGGGTGGCTCAGGCGCCTTGCTGTTGGCCAGCAGCTTGCTGGTCGACCCGGGCAAGCACTGGCTGTTGGCCGATCCGGGGTACCCGTGCAACCGCCACTTCCTGCGCCTGGTCGAAGGCGGCGCGCAGCTGGTGCCGGTGGGGCCGGAGGTCAATTACCAGCTGACCGCCGATCTGGTCGAGCGTCACTGGGACAAGGACACGGTCGGTGCCCTGGTGGCGTCGCCGGCCAACCCGACCGGCACGGTGCTCGACCGTAACGAGCTGGCCAGCCTTTCCAAGGCTACCCGCGAGCGCCATGGGCATCTGGTGGTGGACGAGATCTACCACGGCCTCACCTACGGCATGGAGGCGCCGAGCGTGCTGGAAGTCGACGATGAGGCCTTCGTCCTGAACAGTTTTTCCAAATATTTCGGCATGACCGGCTGGCGCCTGGGCTGGCTGGTGGCGCCGCCGTCGGCGGTGGCGGACCTGGAAAAGCTGGCGCAGAACCTCTACATCAGTGCTCCGAGCATGGCCCAGCATGCCGCGCTGGCCTGCTTCGAGCCGCAAACCCTGGCCATCCTCGAGGAGCGCCGCGCCGAGTTCGCCCGCCGCCGCGACTACCTGTTGCCGGCATTGCGTGAGTTGGGCTTCGGTATCGCCGTGGAGCCGCAAGGCGCCTTCTATCTGTACGCCGATATCAGCGCGTTCGGCGGCGATGCCTTCGCGTTCTGCAGGCACTTCCTCGAAACCGAGCACCTGGCATTCACCCCGGGGCTGGACTTCGGTCGTTACCAGGCCGGCCACCACGTGCGCTTTGCCTACACCCAGAACCTGCCACGTCTGGAGGAGGCGGTGCAGCGCATCGCCCGTGGCCTGAAAAGCTGGCAGGGCTGACGGATGCTGTTTCCGCAACTGGAACAGGCGCGACTGCTGCGCCGCTATAAACGCTTCCTGGCCGACATCGAACTGGCCACCGGCGAGCAGCTGACCATTCACTGCCCCAACACCGGCTCCATGCTCAATTGCATGCGCGAGGGCGGGCAGGTCTGGTTCAGCCGCTCCAACGATCCCAAGCGTAAGCTGCCCGGTACCTGGGAGATCAGCGAAACGCCCCAGGGGCGGCTGGCCTGTGTCAACACCGGGCGCGCCAATGCGGTGGTTGAAGAAGCGCTGCGGGCCGGGGTGATCAGCGAACTGGCCGGGTTCACCACGCTCAAGCGTGAAGTGGCGTATGGCGAGGAGCGTAGCCGTATCGACTTCTACCTGGAGTTCGCCAATGGCGACAAGGCCTATGTCGAGGTCAAGAGCGTGACCCTCGGTTATCCCGATACCGCCGTGGCGGCGTTCCCTGACGCCGTCACCCAGCGTGGGGCCAAACACCTGCGCGAGCTGGCCGCCCTGGCACGCCAGGGCATCCGTGCAGTGCAGCTGTATTGCGTGAACCTGACCGGCATCGAGGCCGTGCGCCCGGCCCAGGAGATCGACGCCGCCTACGCCCAGGCACTGCGCGCCGCGGTGGCGGAAGGGGTGGAGGTGCTGGCCTACGGCACGCGCCTGGATGCCCAACAACTGGTCATCGACCGGCCGCTGCCGGTATTGCTCAATCCGTAAGCCAGATGCCCTGGCTGTCTTCCCGGCAGTCCAGGGCATCCAGCCATTCGCCCGCGCAGGGGCCAGTAATGCATTCGCCGCTTTCTATCAGGAACTGGGCCCCGTGATGGGCGCACTGGATCAGGCTCGCGCTGTCATCGAGAAAGCTGTCCGCCGCCCAGTTCAGCGGGATGCCCCGGTGCGGGCAGCGGTTGCGATAGAGGTGGACCGTGCCCTGGCGGCGCACGCCGAACAGCGCTATGCCGGCTACGCTGAAGGCGCGGCCGTGGCCCTCGGCGAGGTCGTTGGAGGCGCAGAGAAAATGCATCGCAGCGGAGTCTTCCGGTTAAGCCGTGTGACAAAGGGATGGCTTGACGCTTCAATGCGAATAATTATCAAATTGCCCGCATTCGTCGCGCCAGGCTGTCTATGGTGCGCACTTGTGCCGCCCGCCACAAGGTGTGCTGCCCGCCCTCTGCAAAGGAATCCGATGATGCGCCGTCCCGCTGCCTTGATTGCCCTGTGCGCCGCTCTTGCCCTGTCTACCCACACCATGGCCGCCGAGCTGCCACAGCGCTGGGTAAGCGCCGGCGGTGCCTTGAGCGAGTGGATCAGCGCCCTGGGTGGTGAGCAGCGCCTGGTCGGCGTCGACACCACCAGCCAGCATCCTGAGTCGCTCAAGGCGCTGCCCAGCATCGGTTACCAGCGCCAGTTGTCGGCCGAAGGCATCCTCAGCCTGCGTCCTGACGTGCTGGTGGGCACCGAGGAAATGGGGCCACCGCCGGTGCTGGCGCAGATCCGCAAGGCCGGGGTGCGGGTCGAGCTGTTCTCCAGCAAGGCCGAAGTGGGCGCGGTTGACGAGAACCTCAAGCACCTGGGGGCATTGCTCGGCGACGAGCACAAGGCCAAGACGTTGGCTGCCGATTACCGTCAGCAGCTGGAGGCGTTGCACAAACAGGTCGAGCAGGCCCAGGCCGGGCAGAAGGCGCCTGGGGTGTTGCTGCTGGTCGGGCATGCCGGCGCCAAGCCGATGATCGCCGGGCAGGGCACTGCCGGGGACTGGGTGCTGCGCCAGGCGGGTGGGCGCAATCTTGCCGATCACCAGGGCTACAAGAACTTCTCGGTGGAAGCCCTCGCCGCGCTGAATCCGGACGTGGTGGTGTTCTCTGACCGTGCCCTCAGCGGTGAACAGGCCTTGCAGGCACTGATCAAGGAAAACCCGGCCCTGGCGACGTCCCGCGCGGTGCGCGACAAGCGCCTGCTGTCGCTCGACCCGACGTTGCTGGTCGGCGGCCTAGGCCCGCGCCTGCCGGCCACCCTGCATGAGCTGGCAGCCAGCTTCTATCCCGCCGCCAAGGCCAGCCTCAATCCATGATGCCGCGGGTTCGTCCACGTACGTTGTTCATTACCCTGGCCTTGTTGTGCCTGCTGGCGGTGTGGCTGTCGTTGGCGCTGGGGCCGGTCAGCCTGCCGTTGTTCGATACCCTGCGCGCCGGCCTGCGCCTGGTCGGGTTGCCGGTCAGTGGCGAGGGCCTGGAACAGGCCGAGATGATCCTCGGCCAGATCCGCCTGCCGCGAACCCTGCTGGGTCTGGCGGTCGGCGCCGTGCTGGCGTTGTCCGGCGTGGCGATGCAGGGGTTGTTCCGCAACCCACTGGCCGATCCGGGGCTGGTCGGTGTCGCCAGCGGCGCCGCCCTGGGGGCCGCGGTGGCGATCGTCGGCGGCAGTTGGCTGGGCGGCATTCCTGACTGGTTCGCGCCTTATCTATTGTCGTTGTGTGCCTTCGTCGGTGGCCTGGGCGTGACCGCGATGGTCTATCGCCTGGGGCGGCGCGACGGCCAGACCAACGTGGCGACCATGCTTCTGGCCGGTATCGCGATGACCGCGCTGGGCGGCTCGGCGGTGGGCCTGTTCACTTACCTGGCCGACGATGCCACCCTGCGCACCCTGACCTTCTGGAACCTGGGCAGCCTGAACGGCGCCAGCTACGAGCGGCTGTGGCCGTTGCTACTGGTGGCGGCGGCCGTGGCCTTGTGGCTGCCGCGCCGGGCACAGGCGCTCAACGCGTTGCTGTTGGGGGAGTCGGAGGCCCGGCACCTGGGCATCGAGGTCGAAAAGCTCAAGCGCGAGCTGGTGTTCTGCACCGCGCTCGGCGTGGGGGCTGCGGTCGCCGCCGCCGGCCTGATCGGCTTCATCGGCCTGGTGGTGCCGCACCTGGTGCGGCTGGTGGCGGGGCCGGATCATCGGGTGCTGCTGCCGGCCTCGCTGCTGGCGGGCGGTACCTTGCTACTGTTCGCCGACCTGGTCGCGCGCCTGGCCCTGGCCCCGGCGGAGTTGCCGATCGGCATCGTCACCGCCTTTATCGGGGCGCCATTCTTCCTGTTCCTGCTGGTGAAGGTGCGCAACTGATGCTCGACGTCCAAGGGCTGTCCCTCAAGCGCGGTGGCAGCCAGGTGCTGCACGACATCAACCTCACGTTGCGGCCAGGGCAGGTGCTGGGTGTGCTCGGGCCCAATGGCGCCGGCAAGAGTAGCCTGCTCGGCGCCCTGTGTGGCGAACTGGCGCCCAGCGCCGGGCGCGTGCAGCTCGATGGGCGCGGACTGGACGCCTGGTCGGGCCAGGCGCGGGCGCAACGCCTGGCGGTATTGCCACAAGTGTCCAGCCTTGGCTTTGCCTTCAGTGTCGCGGAAGTGGTCGGCCTCGGCCGCCTGCCCCATGCCAGCGGCCGTCAGCGCGACCGGGAAATCACCGAGGCGGCGCTGGAGGCGGCGGATGCCCAGCACCTGGTCGAGCGCAGCTACCTGGCGCTGTCCGGTGGGGAACGCCAGCGCGTGCACCTGGCGCGGGTGCTGGCCCAGCTGTGGCCGGGCGAGCCCGGCACCACGCTGTTGCTGGATGAACCCACTTCTGCGCTGGACCCGCTGCATCAGCACACCACGCTGCAGGCGGTACGCAGTTTCGCCGACCGTGGCGCGTCGGTGCTGGTGATCCTGCATGACCTGAACCTGGCGGCGCGCTACTGTGACCATATTCTCTTGTTGGAGCAGGGCCGCAGCCATGCACTGGGCACACCGCAACAAGTGCTGACACCGACGGCGCTGCGGGCGGTTTTCGGCATTGACGTCCTGGTGCAACCTCACCCGGAGCGCGGCCATCCGTTGATCATCACTCGCTAGGAGCCATTCGCCATGCGCCATCCCTTGCTGTCCGGCTTGTCCATCTGCCTGGCGCTGGCGCTCGGCGGTTGCCAGGCGAGCCTGCCACCCGTGCCTGCCTGGCAGGGGGCCGAAGGCCGCGACAACGTCCAGTTGGGGCAGATCATCGAGTTGTCCACCGGCCAGGCATTGAGCCCTGGGCAGTTGGTCCAGCGCCTGGCCGATGCGCCACGCGTGCTGGTGGGTGAAAAGCACGACAACCCCGACCACCACCGCCTGCAGCTCTGGTTGCTGCGCGCCCTGGAGAGCCGCCGCGCGCAGGGCAGCCTGCTGTTGGAAATGCTTGAGCCGCAACAGCAGGCGCTGGTCGATGCGCAGAAGGGCAAGGTAACGCCTGCAGCCGACCTACCGAAGGCGCTCGCCTGGCAGCCCGGCTGGGATTGGGCGCTGTACGGGCCGATCGTGCGCGAGGCCCTGGGCCAGCCATACCCGCTACTGGCGGCGAACCTGTCGCCCGATGAGGTCCGCCAGGCCTATCGCCAGCCAGCGAAACCACCTGGCGAGCGCTCCAATGCGCCGGTAGTGGTGCAGGCGCTGCTGGCGCAGGTGCGTGCCGGGCATTGCAACCTGCTGCCGGAAAGCCAGCTGCCAGCGATGCTGGCGGTGCAGCAGCAGCGCGACCGACGTATCGCCGAGCGGCTGCTGGCCGCGCCGCAACCGGCATTGCTGCTTACCGGCAGCTACCATGCGCGCAAGGATCTCGGCGTGCCGCTGCACCTGGCCGACCTCGACGCCAAGCCTGAAGACAGGGTGCTGTTGCTGGCGGAAGTGGGGGAAACGGTCGAGCCGGCCATGGCTGACTTCGTCTGGTACACACCGGCGACACCGGAACAGGACTACTGCGCCCAACTGCGCAAGGACCACTGAATCGCAGGCAAAAAAAGACCCGGCAAAAAGCCGGGTCAATAACCGTGATTAGCCTGATGAGGAGATAATCTGAGCGTCCGAACCAGGGAGCATTCAGGTTACCCAACCGGTCTCGCGACCAGTTGTGATAATCATAACGATTCTCATTTCGGAGTCAATGCTTTTGCAGAATTATTTTTCGTTCTTCTGTGATTGGGCTGGGCATTTGGCATCGAGCTGCTGGTTCAGCGCTTGCTTGCGTTCGACCGGCAGGTCATTCCAGTGCATGTCCAGCAGGGCGCCCTCGATGGCATACAACAACACCTTCGAAGCCCGGAACCCTCGCGTTCTCACGGCCTGATAGGCACCCACCGCGCCAAGCCGGCGCAGGTCCGATGCACTGTGGATGCCGACAGCATGCAGCCATTGCGCGGAGGTCTTGCCAAGGTTTTTCAGATGCTGCAATTCATCGTTCATCGAGCCTCCTGGCGATGGCTGAACGGGTCGTGGGGATAAATCGCGAGCAGGTCAATGAGGAGTGTAGCGGGGGTTGTGGATTACGCGGCCTTTTGCCATCGGGGCCGACGGGATGTAGCGTTCTGGCTGAGCGGGAGCGGGCAAACGTGGGAGCGGGCTGGCCCCGCGACGGCGATCGCAGGGGCTGATGCTATCGCGGGGCAAGCCCGCTCCCACGTGTATCCGTTCCGCAAGGCTCGTGGCCACAGCCTTGTGCAGGCCAGGCGCTTACCCGTGGCGTGGGCTGCGATAGCGCATCCGCGTCCCGAACTTCACCGACATCAGGATCTCGTCGGCACTCAGCTCGGCCGGGAAATACGTCCCGGAGATTTGCGCATGCGCCAGGCTCGCCCCTTCCAGGCCATTTTCCCGCAGGTCCAGCCCACGCAGGTCGGCGGCGCGGAAGTAGGCATCGGTGAAGTCGATGCCACGCACATCCAGGTCGCGCAGGTCCAGGCCACGGAAATCACCGCCGCGAAAGTCGATGAGCGAGTCGGTGGGCTTCTCGCGGTTGAACGCCGCGATCTTCTCGTCGCGGATCATCGCAAACAGTACGTTGTCCAGCTGACGGGGTTGATTCATGGCGGCGCCTCCTCCGTGGGGTGTGATGATATTTTAATGCCATCACTGGAGGGGCGCCGGACTTCAGGCGTGAACTGTCGACTGCTTCACGCCTGGCGGGTCAGAGGCCGGGCAGGCGTTGGCGAATCTGCTCGATCACCTTGTTCATGTTGTTGGCGTCCTGGGTGTCGACGCGGGTGCTTTGCGCCAGTTCCTCGGCATCCAGCGGATCGCGGCTGGCCTGTTGCGCCTTGACCACCTCCAGGGTGGCGTCCGACGGGTCGACGGCCTCGGCCTGGCGTTGCGCCAGCCAGCTGGCGATCACCGCGTCCGGGGCTTGGCAGTCGAGGATCAGGAATGGCACGCCGGTCTCACTGGCGACCTCGGCCGCTGCCTTGCGCTGCTCATGCTTGAGGTAGGTGGCGTCGAGTACCACCGGGAACCCGGCGTGCAGGATGATCTCTGCCAGCTCGTGCAGGCGCTGGTAGGTGGCAACGCTGGCCTGCTTGTCGTAGATGCCGGCCTCCAGATGACCGGCATCGGCCGCCGATTGCTTGCCGAACAGGCGCTTGCGCTCGACGTCCGAGCGCACGCGCACTGCGCCGAGCGCCTCGACCAGGCGCATCGCCACGTGGCTCTTGCCCACCGCCGAGACGCCCTGGGTGATGGCCAGCAGGCGCGAAGGGATGGCGCTGTAGCTCTCTGCCAGGTTGGCATAGTTGCGGTAGGTGCGCAGGGTGGTGGCGCGCTGCACGCCATCGGCTTCGGCCGGCATGCTGAACAGCGCGACCTTGGCCCGCACCAGGGCACGGTAGGCCTTGTAGAAGTTCAGCAGCTCCAGGCCCTGGTAGTCGCCGGTCAGCTCCAGGTACTGGCTGATGAAGCGCCGCGACAGGCACTTCAGGCCGCGGTCCTCGAGGTCCATGGCCAGGAAGCCGACGTCGGCGTAGACGTCGGTCAGGCGGAAGGGCTCGTTGAACTCGATGCAGTCGAAGATCACCACCTGGCCGTCGATCAGGGTGGCGTTGCCCAGGTGGATGTCACCGTGGCATTCGCGGATGAAGCCATTGGCCTTGCGCGCTTCGAGCAGGCCGTGCAGGCGCTTGAAGCTGTCCTGGGCCCAGGCTTGCAGTGCGTCCAGTTGCTGCAGGTCGGCCTTGTCGCTGAGGAACGGGCGGATCTGTTCGAAGTTCTGCTCCACCGGTGCCATCACCGCGTCCGGGGTGCCCAGGGGGTGTTCGACCGGCACCTTGGGCGCCTGCAGGTGGAACTCGGCGATCTGCCGGGCCATCTGGTCGATATGGCCGGCGTTCAGCTCGCCGTTGGCCTGCAGGGTGCTGAGCATCTGGCCTTGGGGGAACTGGCGCATCTTCAGCGCGTATTCGATCGCCGGGCCTTCGCCGTCGATCTGCGGCGCTTCGACGCTACCGGTGATCGGCAGCACTTCCAGGTACAGACCTTCGGTCAGGCGCTGGTTCAGGCGCAGCTCTTCGTTACAAAAATGCCCGCGCTGGTCGAGGCCGGTGAAGTCGAGGAAGCCGAAGTTCATCGGTTTCTTGATCTTGTAGGCAAACTCGCCGGTAAGCAGGACCCAGGAGATATGCGTCTCGATGAGCTCGAAGCCCGCGACAGGGTGCGGATAGAGGGCGGGGTTCTGTAGCGCGCTGATCAGGGCTTGGCTCACGGATCATCCTTCAGGGGTCAGGGAATTCGAATCGAACATTATGGTCAATGGTGCCGTCCCTGCAAACCGCCGAGGGGCGTCTGCCTCCCTTTTCCAAAGTGCGTATAATCCGCCGCCATGACTCGTACCCGAAATTCCCGCACTCCTAAAAAACGCCCGACCGGCCGTGCCCGTGCCTGGCTGGGCTGGGCGCTCAAGCTCAGCCTGGTCGGCCTGGTACTGATCGCCGGCTTCGCGGTCTACCTCGACGCCACTGTCCAGGAGAAGTTCTCCGGCAAGCGCTGGACCATCCCGGCCAAGGTGTATGCCCGGCCGCTGGAGCTGTTCGTCGGCCAGAAGCTGAGCCGCAACGACTTCCTCACCGAGCTCGATGCCCTCGGCTACCGTCGGGAAAGCGCGGCCAACGGCCCGGGGGCGGCGTCGGTCAACGGCAATACCGTCGACCTCAATACCCGTGGCTTCCAGTTCTACGAGGGCATGGAGCCGGCGCAGTTCGTGCGCGTGCGCTTCTCCGGCGATTATGTCGCGGGCCTCAGTGGTGCCAACGGCGGCAAGCTCGACGTGGTGCGCCTTGAGCCGCTGATGATCGGCGGCATCTACCCGAAGAACCTCGAAGACCGCATCCTGATCAAGATCGATCAGGTGCCGCCGTATCTGGTGGAAACCCTGATCGCCACCGAGGACCGCGACTTCTACAGCCACTTCGGCGTGTCGCCCAAGTCCATCGCCCGGGCCGTCTGGGTGAACACCTCGTCCGGCGCCATGCGCCAGGGCGGCAGTACCCTGACCCAGCAGTTGGTGAAAAACTTCTTCCTCACCAACGAGCGCAGTCTCAGTCGCAAGCTGACCGAAGCGATGATGTCGCTGCTCCTGGAAGTGCACTATGACAAGCACGAGATCCTCGAGGCCTACCTGAACGAAGTGTTCATCGGACAGGACGGCCAGCGCGCCGTGCACGGCTTCGGTCTGGCCAGCCAGTTCTTCTTCAGCCAGCCGCTGCAGGAGCTCAAGCTGCACCAGATCGCCCTGCTGGTGGGCATGGTCAAGGGCCCGTCCTACTACAACCCACGCCGCCACCCCGAGCGCGCCCTGCAACGGCGCAACCTGGTGCTCGACCTGCTCGCCGAGCAAGGCGTGGCCACTCAGGACGTGGTCGACGCGGCGAAGAAGATGCCCCTGGGCGTGACCAAGCGTGGCAGCCTGGCCGACAGTTCGTTCCCGGCCTTCCTCGACCTGGTCAAGCGTCAGCTGCGCCAGGACTACCGCGACGAAGACCTTACCGAAGAAGGCCTGCGCATTTTCACCAGTTTCGATCCGATCCTGCAGATGAAGGCCGAAACCGCCATGAGCGAGACCTTCAAACGCCTGGCCGGGCGCAAGGGCGCCGACGAAGTCGAGTCGGCGATGGTCGTCACCAACCCGGAAACCGGTGAGGTGCAGGCGCTTATCGGCAGCCGCCAGTCGGGCTTCGCCGGTTTCAACCGTGCCATCGACGCGGTGCGGCCGATCGGTTCGCTGGTCAAGCCGGCGGTCTACCTGACCGCGCTGGAGCAACCGAGCAAGTTCACCCTCACCAGCTGGGTGCAGGACGAGCCGTTCTCGGTCAAGGGCGCCGATGGCCAGGTATGGCGGCCGCAGAACTACGACCGCCGCCCCCATGGCACCATCTACCTGTACCAGGGCCTGGCCAACTCCTACAACCTGTCCACCGCCAAGCTGGGCCTTGAAGTGGGCGTGCCCAACGTGATCAAGACCATCGGTCGGCTGGGCGTGCAGGTCGATTGGCCGGCGTTCCCGTCGATGCTGCTGGGCGCCGGCGGCATGTCGCCGATGCAGGTTGCGACCATGTACCAGACCATCGCCAACGGCGGCTTCAACACGCCGATGCGCGGTATCCGCAGCGTGCTCACCGCCGAAGGCGAGCCGCTCAAGCGCTACCCGTTCCAGATCCAGCAGACCTTCGACCCAGGCTCGATCTACCTGGTGCAGAACGCCATGCAGCGGGTGATGCGCGAAGGTACCGGGCGCTCGGTATACAGCGTGCTGCCGAGTTCGCTGACCCTGGCCGGCAAGACCGGCACCAGCAACGACTCGCGCGACAGCTGGTTCTCCGGCTTCAGCCAGGACCTGCTGGCGGTGGTCTGGCTGGGCCGCGACGACAACGGCAAGACGCCGTTCACCGGAGCCACCGGCGCGCTGCAGGTGTGGACCAGCTTCATGAAGAAGGCCGACCCGCTGCCGCTGGACATGCCGCAGCCGGACAACGTGGTGCAGGCCTGGATCGACCCTTACAGCGGCCAGGGTTCCGACGGCAGCTGTCCGGGAGCGGTGCAGATGCCGTATATTCGTGGCAGTGAACCGCCCGCAGGCGCCGCCTGTGGCGGCGAGCAGAACCCGGCCGAAGAGGTGATGGACTGGGTCAAGGGCTGGATGAATTGAGCGCGAGCTTCTGAAGAGGGTGTGAAGTGAACAAGTGGTGGATTCCTGCCGTGGCGGCAGTGACCGTTCTGCACGGCTGTACCAGCGTCCCGCGTGGCAATATTCCGGTGGTCGATTCGAGCACCCGGGTCTCCAACAGCGAGCGCGTCTCGGCCAACCGCACGTCGGCTTATCCGACCAGCGGCGGCAGCAGCCAGGCCCAGTCATTGCCGGAAGACTCCGGCGTCACCGTGATGATCCCGCAAGGGACAGGCGGCGCGCCGATCCAGTCGTTCCCGGCAGGCACGGGCCCCGCACCGATCAGCACCGGTCCGATCACCCCGGGCCCGGTCAGCAGTGGGCCGATCACGACCAACCCCAACCCGATTGCCGACGAACCGTTCGACATCGCCTCGATGAGCAACCCGGCGCCGGTGACCAGCGCCCCGACCGGTATTCCGCGTGGCAACGCGTCCAGTGGTGGCTTGTCGGCCGACGAGCAGCTCGACGGCCCGGTGCTGGCCTTGCTCACCACTGCCCAGCAGCAGCAGGGCAGCGGCGACTTCAACGGCGCCGCGTCGAGCCTGGAGCGTGCCCAGCGCATTGCCCCGCGTGAGCCGCAGGTGTTGTTCCGCCTGGCCCAGGTGCGTCTGTCCCAGGGCGATGCCGCGCAGTCCGAGCAACTGGCGCGCCGTGCCCTGACCTACGCCAACGGTCGCCCAGACCTGCAGGCCCAGCTGTGGAGCACCATCGCCCAGGCCCGTGAAAAACAGGGTGACAGCGCAGGTGCCGCCCTGGCGCGGCAGAAGGCGCGGGTCAACCTGTGATGGAGCAGCGCATTCTCGATATTGCCGACCAACTGCTGTTGATCGAGCAGGAGCTCAAGGTCCAGGGCTGGTGGAGCGACGCCACCCCCAGTGCCGAGGCGTTGGCCAGCGTGGAACCGTTCGCGGTGGACCGCATGGCCTTCGAACAGTGGCTGCAGTGGATATTCCTGCCGCGCATGAAGCTGATCCTCGAGCACGGGCACCCGTTGCCCAACGCCTCGGGCATCCTGGTGATGGCCGAGACGGTGTTCGTCGACCGTCCGGAACAAAGCCGCGAGCTACGGCGTTTGCTCGCAACTTTCGACCAATTGATCGCGCCTTCCGCCTGATTTCTACCGTTTTTCCTTCAAGGGCCGCAGATTGTGGCCCTTTTTTATGGAAATCTTATTTTTCCTGCTGCTGCTCGCGCCATTAGTGGTGGTGAGAATTCATCTTGATGAAAAATTGGCAATAATTTCTCTTGACTTGTGAGCGCCGAATCACAAGAATCCAGATTCCGCTGTAGAGGGACTGCCAGAAGCAGACCCGCTAAGCAGATCATGAGGCGCACACCCGCGCCGACTTGTAACACCCCGCAACGCGTTACCTCGCGCTGGGTGGGAAGGCCCGCAACACACCAGGGTATTCCCAATACTTGCTCAGTCAGTGCTGACGTTCGCTCATGCTCTGCTTGGCAGTAAACCTAATAAGACCCGCTCAGTGAGGGCGGTATTCTGGCGTTTTAGAGGTGAACAACGTGGAGCTCTTATCCGGCGCTGAAATGGTCGTCCGCTTTTTGCGCGACGAAGGCGTTAAGCACATCTACGGGTACCCTGGCGGTGCTCTCCTTCATGTTTACGATGCCTTGTTCAAGGAACCGGAAGTCCAGCACATCCTGGTTCGTCACGAGCAGGCCGCCACCCATATGGCGGACGGTTACGCCCGTGCCACCGGCAAGGCCGGTGTGGTACTGGTGACTTCCGGCCCAGGCGCGACCAATGCCATCACCGGCATTGCCACCGCCTACATGGATTCCATCCCGATGGTCATCCTGTCTGGCCAGGTGCCCAGCACCATGGTCGGCACCGATGCGTTCCAGGAAACCGACATGATCGGTATCTCCCGGCCGATCGTGAAGCACAGCTTCATGGTCAAGCACGCCTCGGAAATCCCCGAAGTCCTGAAAAAAGCCTTCTATCTGGCGCAGTCCGGCCGTCCCGGTCCGGTCGTGGTCGACATTCCAAAAGATATGACCAACCCGGCCGAGAAGTTCGAGTACATCTACCCGAAAAAGGTCAAGCTGCGTTCCTATAGCCCGGCCCTGCGCGGCCACTCCGGGCAGATCCGCAAGGCAGCCGAAATGCTCCTCGCGGCCAAGCGCCCAGTGGTCTACTCCGGCGGCGGCGTCATTCTCGGCGGTGGCTCCGAAGCCCTGACCGAAATCGCCAAGTCGTTGAACCTGCCGGTCACCAACACCCTCATGGGCCTTGGTGGCTACCCGGGCACCGACCGCCAGTTCCTCGGCATGCTCGGCATGCACGGCAGCTACACCGCCAACCTGGCCATGCACAACGCCGACGTGATCTTCGCTGTCGGTGTGCGTTTCGACGACCGGGTGGTCAACGGCCCGGCCAAGTTCTGCCCGAATGCCAAGATCATCCACATCGACATCGACCCTGCGTCGATCTCGAAAATGATCAAGGCCGACGTACCGATCGTCGGTCCGGTCGAGAGCGTATTGAGCGAAATGCTCGGCATCCTCAAGGAAATCGGCGAGCAGCCCGACAAGGCGGCGCTCGATGCCTGGTGGAAGCAGATCGACGAATGGCGTGGCGACGGTGAGCTGTTCCCCTACGACAAGGGCGACGGCAACATCATCAAGCCGCAACAGGTCATCGAGACCCTGTGCGAAGTGACCAAGGGCGATGCCTTCGTCACCTCCGACGTGGGCCAGCACCAGATGTTCGCGGCGCAGTACTACCGCTTCAACAAACCCAACCGCTGGATCAACTCCGGTGGCCTGGGCACCATGGGCTTCGGTTTCCCGGCGGCCATGGGCATCAAGCTCAACTTCCCCGACCAGGACGTGGCCTGCGTCACCGGTGAAGGCAGCATCCAGATGAACATCCAGGAGCTGTCCACCTGCATGCAGTACGGCCTGCCGGTGAAGATCGTCAACCTGAACAACGGTGTGCTGGGCATGGTTCGCCAATGGCAGGACATGTCCTACAACGGTCGCCACTCGCACTCCTATGTCGAGTCGCTGCCGGACTTCGTCAAGCTGGCCGAGGCCTATGGCCATGTGGGCATTCGCATCACCAGCCTGAAAGACCTCAAGCCGAAACTGGAAGAGGCTTTCGCGATGAAGGACCGCCTGGTGTTCATCGACATCGCGGTCGACCGGACCGAGCACGTCTATCCGATGCAGATCAAGGACGGCTCGATGCGTGACATGTGGCTGAGCAAGACGGAGCGTACCTGACATGCGGCACATCATCTCCCTGCTGCTGGAAAACGAACCCGGTGCCTTGTCTCGCGTGGTCGGCCTGTTCTCCCAGCGCAACTACAACATTGAAAGCCTGACCGTGGCGCCGACCGAAGACCCGACCCTGTCGCGTCTGACGCTGACCACCGTTGGCCATGACGAAGTGATCGAACAGATCACCAAGAACCTCAACAAGCTGGTCGAAGTGGTCAAGCTTGTCGACCTGTCGGAAAGCGCCCACATCGAGCGCGAACTGATGCTGGTCAAGGTCAAGGCCACCGGTGCCCAGCGCGCCGAGATCAAGCGCACCACGGATATCTTCCGTGGCCAGATCGTCGACGTGACCGCCAGCGTGTACACCGTGCAACTGAGCGGCACCAGCGACAAACTGGACAGCTTCATCCAGGCCATCGGCACCGCATCGATTCTCGAAACCGTGCGCAGTGGCGTCACCGGCATTGCCCGTGGCGACAAAGTGCTCAGCATCTAACTTCAAAAATAGCGATGGCTCCACAGGGGCCGAGATATAACCAGGGGTATTTTCATGAAAGTTTTCTACGACAAAGACTGCGACCTCTCCATCATCCAGGGCAAGAAAGTCGCCATCATCGGCTACGGCTCCCAAGGTCACGCCCAGGCGTGCAACCTGAAGGACTCCGGTGTGGACGTTACCGTCGGTCTGCGTAAAGGCTCGGCCACCGTTGCCAAGGCAGAAGCCCACGGCCTGAAAGTAGCCGACGTGGCCACCGCCGTCGCTGCCGCCGACCTGGTCATGATCCTGACCCCGGACGAATTCCAGGGCCAGCTGTACAAGAACGAGATCGAGCCGAACATCAAGAAAGGCGCCACCCTGGCCTTCTCCCACGGTTTCTCGATCCACTACAACCAGGTCGTTCCGCGTGCCGACCTCGACGTGATCATGATCGCGCCGAAGGCCCCGGGCCACACCGTGCGCTCCGAGTTCGTCAAAGGTGGCGGCATCCCTGACCTGATCGCCATCTACCAGGACGCCTCGGGCAACGCCAAGAACGTCGCCCTGTCCTACGCCGCTGGCGTTGGCGGTGGCCGTACCGGCATCATCGAAACCACCTTCAAGGACGAGACCGAAACCGACCTGTTCGGTGAGCAGGCCGTTCTCTGCGGCGGTACCGTCGAGCTGGTCAAGGCCGGTTTCGAAACCCTGGTCGAAGCGGGCTACGCCCCGGAAATGGCCTACTTCGAGTGCCTGCACGAGCTGAAGCTGATCGTTGACCTCATGTACGAAGGCGGTATCGCCAACATGAACTACTCGATCTCCAACAACGCCGAGTACGGTGAGTACGTCACCGGCCCTGAAGTCATCAACGAAGAATCCCGCAAGGCCATGCGCAACGCTCTGAAGCGCATCCAGGACGGCGAGTACGCGAAGATGTTCATCAGCGAAGGCGCCACCAACTATCCTTCGATGACCGCCAAGCGTCGCAACAACGCCGCTCACGGCATCGAGATCATCGGCGAGCAACTGCGTTCGATGATGCCGTGGATCTCGGCCAACAAGATCGTCGACAAGACCAAGAACTGAGTCTTGCGTCGATAATGAAAAACGCGGCTTCGGCCGCGTTTTTTCGTTTGCGCGGTCAGCTTCTGGTATAAAGCGACCAGTGGCTCGCTGTCAGAACCGTTTTGCAGAGCCCATGTCGAACATATTCCACCCTGTTGCAAGGTACTTTTCATGAGCGAACGTCCCGAAGAGCCGAACAAGCCCTCCGACGCCGAAAGCCTGCTACCTGTCGATGAGCACGTTGAAGAAGGCCACGACGCCGAAGGGCGCAAGGTGCGTCACCGCGGTATCTATCTGCTGCCCAACCTGTTCACCACCGCGAACCTGTTCGCCGGCTTCTATTCCATCATCAGCTCGATGAGCGCGCAGAGCGCCCTGAGCGCGGGTGATCCACGCGAGGCGAGCAAGTACTTCGCCTTCGCCGCCATCGCCATTTTCGTCGCCATGGTCCTCGACGGCCTCGACGGCCGCGTGGCGCGCATGACCAATACGCAAAGCGCCTTCGGTGCCGAGTACGACTCGCTGTCGGACATGGTCGCCTTCGGCGTGGCCCCGGCGCTGCTGGCGTTCGGCTGGGCCCTGGGCGACATGGGCAAGGTCGGCTGGATGGTCGCCTTTATCTATGTGGCCGGCGCGGCCCTGCGCCTGGCGCGCTTCAACACCCAGGTCGGCACCGCCGACAAGCGCTACTTCATCGGCCTGGCCAGCCCGGCGGCGGCCGGCGTGGTGGCCGGTACCGTCTGGGCGTTCAGCGACTACGGCATCCAGGGTTCCAAGCTGTCGTTCCTGGTGGCTTTGCTGGTGGCTGCCGCCGGCATGCTGATGGTCAGCAACATCAAGTACAACAGCTTCAAGGAGCTCGACCTCAAGGGCCGCGTGCCCTTTGTCGCGATCCTCGCCGTGGTGCTGGTGTTCGCCGTGGTGTTCAGCGATCCGCCGCGCATCCTGCTGCTGATCTTCCTCGCCTATGCTGCATCGGGGCCGATCCAGTTTCTGTTGCGGGCGCGCCGTCGCAAATCCTGACAAGGATTTAATCGCGGAATAACCTGCCGGCTCCATAGTCTTACGTGTACATCAGTGACCCGTACTGTGGAGCCGCCATGCTCATCAAGCTTCCCCGATCCAGCGACTGCAAGTCGTCCGAGATCACCCCCGAAGGTTTCTACCTCTCCCGTCGCAAGCTGCTGGGCGCCAGCCTTGCAGGTGCAGCCCTGGGCGCCTTGCCCCGATTGGGCGCCACGGCGGAGGTTTCCCGCTATGCCGATGTCGAGGCGGGCAGCGCGCCAGGCTGGTTCACCGACAAGCTCGGCGCCACGCGCTGGCAGGCGGTCACCGTCAGCGGCGAGGCGATCACGCCGTTCAAGGACGCGACCCACTACAACAACTTCTATGAGTTCGGGCCCGACAAGGGCGACCCGGCGGCCAATGCCGGCAGCCTGAAGACCGAGCCGTGGAGCCTGGTGGTCGATGGCGAAGTGGCCAAGCCCGGGCGTTATGCGCTGGAGGATTTCGTCAAGCCTTACCAGCTTGAGGAGCGGATCTATCGCCTGCGCTGCGTGGAGGCCTGGTCGATGGTGATTCCCTGGCTGGGCTTCCCGTTGGCCGAGGTGCTCAAGCAGGTCGAGCCAACCTCCAAGGCGCGCTATATCCGTTTCGAAACCCTGGAAGACTCCAAGAGCATGCCAGGGCAGCGCTCCGGCTTCGCCCTGATCGACTGGCCGTATGTGGAGGGCTTGCGACTGGACGAGGCGATGAACCCGCTGGCGATTCTGGCGGTTGGCATGTATGGCCGTGAGCTGCCCAACCAGAACGGCGCGCCGCTGCGCCTGGTGGTGCCATGGAAGTACGGCTTCAAGAGCATCAAGTCGATCGTGCGCATCAGCCTGGTGGCCGAGCAGCCTGCGACTACCTGGCAGGGTTTGGCGCCGGACGAGTACGGCTTCTATGCCAACGTCAACCCGACGGTCGACCACCCGCGCTGGACCCAGGCCCGCGAGCGGCGCCTGCCCAGCGGGCTGTTCAGCCCCAATGTGCGCGATACGCTGATGTTCAACGGCTATGCCGATGAAGTGGCGTCGCTGTATACCGGCCTCGACCTGCGGAAGAACTATTGATGCGCTATCCGTGGCTGCGCCTGGCGATCTTCGTGATCGGGTGCCTGTTTCCCGTGTGGTGGTTGTATGAGGCAGCCATGGGGTTGCTCGGCCCGGATCCGGGAAAGATCATGGTCGATCGCCTTGGCCTGGGGGCGCTGGTCTTCCTGTTGATCACCCTGAGCATGACACCGCTGCAGCGGTTGACGGGGTGGTCGGGGTGGATCGTGGTACGGCGGCAACTGGGGCTGTGGTGCTTTGCTTATATAGTGCTGCACCTGACGGCGTACCTGGTGTTCATCCTGGGGCTGGACTGGGGGCAGTTTGGCGTCGAGCTGCGCAAGCGGCCTTACATCATTGTCGGTGCATTGGGTTTTCTTGGCTTGCTGGCGCTGGCGGTCACGTCCAACCGGTATAGCCAGCGGCGCCTTGGGGCGCGGTGGAAGAAGCTGCACCGGCTGGTCTATGTGATTCTCGGGCTTGGGCTGCTGCACTTCCTGTGGATAGTACGCTCGGACCTGAAGGAGTGGGCGGTGTACGCCGCTATCGGGGTCTTTCTCTTGGTGCTGCGTATACCCCCGGTGTGGCGGCGTGTTCCACGGCTGGTGGGGCGGGGGAGGGCGGCCTGAAATCTTTCTTTAATAAAAGGTTGACGCCCTCTCAGAACCCCTTATAATGCGTGCGCCCCACTTCCGACGTAGTCGAAACGCAAAACCTCTTTTTAATCAATAAGTTGAGTGTTTCAGGTAGTGTCGGAAGTGCTTCGGTCATCTGGTCGGCAGCGGTGAAAAAGGCAGTTGACAGCAGGTTGTAACGCTGTATGATTCGCCTCCCGCTACGAGAGATCGCAGCGAGTCAAGTGTTTGAAGTTGAACGGGTTTCTCGCAAAATACTTCAAAATAAACGCTTGACAGCAAATGAGGAAAGCGTAGAATGCGCGCCTCGGTTGAGATGAAAAGCTCTTGGCCAAACGCTCTTTAACAAATTGAATCAAGCAATTCGTGTGGGTGCTTGTGAGTACGGACTGATAGTCGCCAAGATTATCAGCATCACAAGTGGCCATGCGAGAAATCACATAGTCATTTGAGATTGCTGAGCCAAGTTTAGGGTTTCTTAAAAACCCAAGCAGTATTGAACTGAAGAGTTTGATCATGGCTCAGATTGAACGCTGGCGGCAGGCCTAACACATGCAAGTCGAGCGGATGACGGGAGCTTGCTCCTTGATTCAGCGGCGGACGGGTGAGTAATGCCTAGGAATCTGCCTGGTAGTGGGGGACAACGTTTCGAAAGGAACGCTAATACCGCATACGTCCTACGGGAGAAAGCAGGGGACCTTCGGGCCTTGCGCTATCAGATGAGCCTAGGTCGGATTAGCTAGTAGGTGAGGTAATGGCTCACCTAGGCGACGATCCGTAACTGGTCTGAGAGGATGATCAGTCACACTGGAACTGAGACACGGTCCAGACTCCTACGGGAGGCAGCAGTGGGGAATATTGGACAATGGGCGAAAGCCTGATCCAGCCATGCCGCGTGTGTGAAGAAGGTCTTCGGATTGTAAAGCACTTTAAGTTGGGAGGAAGGGCAGTAAGTTAATATCTTGCTGTTTTGACGTTACCGACAGAATAAGCACCGGCTAACTCTGTGCCAGCAGCCGCGGTAATACAGAGGGTGCAAGCGTTAATCGGAATTACTGGGCGTAAAGCGCGCGTAGGTGGTTCGTTAAGTTGGATGTGAAAGCCCCGGGCTCAACCTGGGAACTGCATCCAAAACTGGCGAGCTAGAGTATGGTAGAGGGTGGTGGAATTTCCTGTGTAGCGGTGAAATGCGTAGATATAGGAAGGAACACCAGTGGCGAAGGCGACCACCTGGACTGATACTGACACTGAGGTGCGAAAGCGTGGGGAGCAAACAGGATTAGATACCCTGGTAGTCCACGCCGTAAACGATGTCAACTAGCCGTTGGAATCCTTGAGATTTTAGTGGCGCAGCTAACGCATTAAGTTGACCGCCTGGGGAGTACGGCCGCAAGGTTAAAACTCAAATGAATTGACGGGGGCCCGCACAAGCGGTGGAGCATGTGGTTTAATTCGAAGCAACGCGAAGAACCTTACCAGGCCTTGACATGCAGAGAACTTTCCAGAGATGGATTGGTGCCTTCGGGAACTCTGACACAGGTGCTGCATGGCTGTCGTCAGCTCGTGTCGTGAGATGTTGGGTTAAGTCCCGTAACGAGCGCAACCCTTGTCCTTAGTTACCAGCACGTTATGGTGGGCACTCTAAGGAGACTGCCGGTGACAAACCGGAGGAAGGTGGGGATGACGTCAAGTCATCATGGCCCTTACGGCCTGGGCTACACACGTGCTACAATGGTCGGTACAGAGGGTTGCCAAGCCGCGAGGTGGAGCTAATCTCACAAAACCGATCGTAGTCCGGATCGCAGTCTGCAACTCGACTGCGTGAAGTCGGAATCGCTAGTAATCGCAAATCAGAATGTTGCGGTGAATACGTTCCCGGGCCTTGTACACACCGCCCGTCACACCATGGGAGTGGGTTGCACCAGAAGTAGCTAGTCTAACCTTCGGGAGGACGGTTACCACGGTGTGATTCATGACTGGGGTGAAGTCGTAACAAGGTAGCCGTAGGGGAACCTGCGGCTGGATCACCTCCTTAATCGAAGACATCAGCCTGCTGATGAGCTCCCACACGAATTGCTTGATTCATTGTGTAAAGACGATGCTGTAACGCGACCCTGTTATAGGTCTGTAGCTCAGTTGGTTAGAGCGCACCCCTGATAAGGGTGAGGTCGGCAGTTCAAATCTGCCCAGACCTACCAATTACTTGGTGCGGCCTAGAATACGGGGCCATAGCTCAGCTGGGAGAGCGCCTGCCTTGCACGCAGGAGGTCAGCGGTTCGATCCCGCTTGGCTCCACCACTCTTTCAGGTTTCGCAGCACTGCTCAGAACTTAGAAATGAACATTCGGCGATGAATGTTGATTTCTGACTTTTGTCAGATCGTTCTTTAAAAATTCGGATATGTGATAGAAATAGACTGAACACCCGTTTCACTGCGGGTGGATCAGGCTAAGGTAAAATTTGTGAGTTCTGCTCGAAAGAGCGACGTGCGAATTTTCGGCGAATGTCGTCTTCACAGTATAACCAGATTGCTTGGGGTTATATGGTCAAGTGAAGAAGCGCATACGGTGGATGCCTTGGCAGTCAGAGGCGATGAAAGACGTGGTAGCCTGCGATAAGCTTTGGGGAGTCGGCAAACAGACTGTGATCCAGAGATCTCTGAATGGGGGAACCCAGCCAGCATAAGCTGGTTATCTTGTACTGAATACATAGGTGCAAGAGGCGAACCAGGGGAACTGAAACATCTAAGTACCCTGAGGAAAAGAAATCAACCGAGATTCCCTTAGTAGTGGCGAGCGAACGGGGACCAGCCCTTAAGCTGGTTTGAGATTAGTGGAACGCTCTGGAAAGTGCGGCCATAGTGGGTGATAGCCCCGTACACGAAAATCTCTTGCCAGTGAAATCGAGTAGGACGGAGCACGAGAAACTTTGTCTGAACATGGGGGGACCATCCTCCAAGGCTAAATACTACTGACTGACCGATAGTGAACCAGTACCGTGAGGGAAAGGCGAAAAGAACCCCGGAGAGGGGAGTGAAATAGAACCTGAAACCGTATGCGTACAAGCAGTGGGAGCCTACTTTGTTAGGTGACTGCGTACCTTTTGTATAATGGGTCAGCGACTTATATTCAGTGGCGAGCTTAACCGAATAGGGGAGGCGTAGCGAAAGCGAGTCTTAATAGGGCGCTTTAGTCGCTGGGTATAGACCCGAAACCGGGCGATCTATCCATGGGCAGGTTGAAGGTTAGGTAACACTGACTGGAGGACCGAACCGACTACCGTTGAAAAGTTAGCGGATGACCTGTGGATCGGAGTGAAAGGCTAATCAAGCTCGGAGATAGCTGGTTCTCCTCGAAAGCTATTTAGGTAGCGCCTCATGTATCACTGTAGGGGGTAGAGCACTGTTTCGGCTAGGGGGTCATCCCGACTTACCAAACCGATGCAAACTCCGAATACCTACAAGTGCCGAGCATGGGAGACACACGGCGGGTGCTAACGTCCGTCGTGAAAAGGGAAACAACCCAGACCGTCAGCTAAGGTCCCAAAGTCATGGTTAAGTGGGAAACGATGTGGGAAGGCTTAGACAGCTAGGAGGTTGGCTTAGAAGCAGCCACCCTTTAAAGAAAGCGTAATAGCTCACTAGTCGAGTCGGCCTGCGCGGAAGATGTAACGGGGCTCAAACCATGCACCGAAGCTACGGGTATCACCTTTTGGTGATGCGGTAGAGGAGCGTTCTGTAAGCCTGTGAAGGTGAGTTGAGAAGCTTGCTGGAGGTATCAGAAGTGCGAATGCTGACATGAGTAACGACAATGCGAGTGAAAAACTCGCACGCCGAAAGACCAAGGTTTCCTGCGCAACGTTAATCGACGCAGGGTTAGTCGGTCCCTAAGGCGAGGCTGAAAAGCGTAGTCGATGGAAAACAGGTTAATATTCCTGTACTTCCAGTTATTGCGATGGAGGGACGGAGAAGGCTAGGCCAGCTTGGCGTTGGTTGTCCAAGTTTAAGGTGGTAGGCTGAGATCTTAGGCAAATCCGGGATCTCAAGGCCGAGAGCTGATGACGAGTGCTCATTAGAGCGCGAAGTGGTTGATGCCATGCTTCCAAGAAAAGCTCCTAAGCTTCAGATAACTGGGAACCGTACCCCAAACCGACACAGGTGGTTAGGTAGAGAATACCAAGGCGCTTGAGAGAACTCGGGTGAAGGAACTAGGCAAAATGGCACCGTAACTTCGGGAGAAGGTGCGCCGGTGAGGGTGAAGCACTTGCTGCGTAAGCCCACGCCGGTCGAAGATACCAGGCCGCTGCGACTGTTTATTAAAAACACAGCACTCTGCAAACACGAAAGTGGACGTATAGGGTGTGACGCCTGCCCGGTGCCGGAAGGTTAATTGATGGGGTTAGCGCAAGCGAAGCTCTTGATCGAAGCCCCGGTAAACGGCGGCCGTAACTATAACGGTCCTAAGGTAGCGAAATTCCTTGTCGGGTAAGTTCCGACCTGCACGAATGGCGTAACGATGGCGGCGCTGTCTCCACCCGAGACTCAGTGAAATTGAAATCGCTGTGAAGATGCAGTGTATCCGCGGCTAGACGGAAAGACCCCGTGAACCTTTACTATAGCTTTGCACTGGACTTTGAGCTTGCTTGTGTAGGATAGGTGGGAGGCTTTGAAGTGGGGACGCCAGTTCTCATGGAGCCATCCTTGAAATACCACCCTGGCAACCTTGAGGTTCTAACTCAGGTCCGTTATCCGGATCGAGGACAGTGTATGGTGGGTAGTTTGACTGGGGCGGTCTCCTCCCAAAGAGTAACGGAGGAGTACGAAGGTGCGCTCAGACCGGTCGGAAATCGGTCGTAGAGTATAAAGGCAAAAGCGCGCTTGACTGCGAGACACACACGTCGAGCAGGTACGAAAGTAGGTCTTAGTGATCCGGTGGTTCTGTATGGAAGGGCCATCGCTCAACGGATAAAAGGTACTCCGGGGATAACAGGCTGATACCGCCCAAGAGTTCATATCGACGGCGGTGTTTGGCACCTCGATGTCGGCTCATCACATCCTGGGGCTGAAGCCGGTCCCAAGGGTATGGCTGTTCGCCATTTAAAGTGGTACGCGAGCTGGGTTTAGAACGTCGTGAGACAGTTCGGTCCCTATCTGCCGTGGACGTTTGAGATTTGAGAGGGGCTGCTCCTAGTACGAGAGGACCGGAGTGGACGAACCTCTGGTGTTCCGGTTGTCACGCCAGTGGCATTGCCGGGTAGCTATGTTCGGAAGAGATAACCGCTGAAAGCATCTAAGCGGGAAACTTGCCTCAAGATGAGATCTCACTGGAGCCTTGAGCTCCCTGAAGGGCCGTCGAAGACTACGACGTTGATAGGTTGGGTGTGTAAGCGCTGTGAGGCGTTGAGCTAACCAATACTAATTGCCCGTGAGGCTTGACCATATAACACCCAAGCAATTTGCTAACGCAGATTGCGGTGGTGAAGACGAAACGAACCGAAAGTTCGCGACGAACCACAAATATCGCATATCCGAATTGGCTGGCATGTCTGCAAAGACGTACTGGCAACCGAATTTCTTGACGACCATAGAGCATTGGAACCACCTGATCCCATCCCGAACTCAGCAGTGAAACGATGCATCGCCGATGGTAGTGTGGGGTTTCCCCATGTGAGAGTAGGTCATCGTCAAGATTCATTTCGCAAAACCCCTATCTGCGCGAGCAGGTAGGGGTTTTGTCTTTTCCGCGTCCCGAAAAGCAACGCCACCTCTGCTGTGGAATACACAGCGTGGGAGCGGGCTTGCCCCGCGATAGGGCTGGTCCAGGCAAACGGATCTCACCGAGCAACCCAAAGCCCCAGGAAGCCGCTCCCACACGTTTATACTGCCCCCATGCAAACGTTACCCTGGACGATCAAATGAATTCCTTTGACGACTTGCTAGCCGAAGCCAGTGCTGCAGATGTAACCGGCTGGGGCTTCGACTGGCTGACAGGACGCGCCTCCGAGCAGCGCCCACCCTGGGGCTACGCCTAGCTCCTTGCACAGCGTCTGGAAGGCGTACGCGCCGCGCTGGATCTCGATACCGGCGGCGGGGAGGTGCTAGGCGAGGCCCCACGCTTTCCGCCCCTCATGTGCGCAACTGAAGGGCTGTTGGCCAGCCTGACCGAAGACGACCTATTAGCTATGTGAGCCCCTACGATGAAATGGCTTCCTGAATCTATCGGAACGGCAGGCTTTTGCCTGTTCGTCGCGGGCCTCTATGACCAGTTCGGGGTGGGGATGGCCCTGATGCGCGGTGGCAGTAAACAATGCAGGTAGGAGCCAGGCCAACCAATGTAACTCCGATCAATACCTGGCTGGGATACCCTAGCAGGGCGGAGATGGCGAAAGTTCTCAACCCCGCTTCGACGGCGCCTTCACTGCGGTGTTATTCGTTCCCGTTCAAGATGATTGTGTCCCAGGAAGTGGTGTAACTCATCATGGCTCTGGCCACTGAGTTTGCCGTTTAGTTGATCACGGCCGACAGCTTGGCCTGTGGATTATCGCTGACCGCTTCGAAGGCCTCCAACTGCATGTAGCGTCTTTGCAGGCACCACTCGTCGTTCTGCTCCAGCAGCATCGCGCCTACCAGCCGTGTGATGGCCGGATCGTTGGGAAAAATCCCCACGACATCGGTGCGGCGTTTGATTTCAGCGTTGAGCCGTTCAAGCGGGTTGGTGCTGTGTAACTGCTGTCGGTGCGCTTTTGGAAACGCCATGTGAGCCAGCATTCAGGCCTTCGTGGGCGTCGGAGATGACCAGCTTCACGCCCCGTAAGCCACGTCGCATGAGGCTGCGCAGGAAGTCTGTCCAGAACGGCTCGGCCTCCGATGGCCCAACCCACATGCCCAGGACTTCGCGGCCACCGTCAGTGTTCACGGCCACGGCGATTATTACGGCGACCGAGACGATGCGCCCGGCCTCCCGCACCTTGACGTAGGTGGCATCGATCCAGAGGTAGGGCCAGTCACCTTCAAGTGGCCGATCAAGAAACGCATGAACGCGTTCATCAATCTCGCCTGCCAGCCGTGACACCTGGCTTTTGGAAATGCCGGTCATGCCCATGGCCTTCACCAGCTCATCTACTGAACGCGTTGAAACGCCTTGAATGTAGGCCTCCTGAATGACCGCCGCCATGGCCTTCTCGGCGGTGCGTCGAGGTTCGAGGAAGCCCGGAAAGTAGCTGCCTTGGCGCAACTTGGGGATCTTCAGGTCGACGTCGCCGGCACGGGTTTGCCACAGGCGGTCACGGTAGCCATTGCGGCTGTTTGTCCGGTCTGGGCTTTTGACATCGAAGCCGGCACCGCACAGGCCTTCGACATCGAACTCCATCATGCGCTGGGCAACGAACTGGATCATTTGCTTGAGCAGATCAGCATCTGCCCCTTTCTCAACCAACTCGGTCAATGCGATAGTGGGCTTGGTCATCGTGGTTTCTCTGGTGAAGGTTAAGTCCGCAAACTCAACGTTAGCCAAGAACCACGATGACCATCCTCTTTCGCCCGCAGGGCGCCTTCGGCTGGTTCAGTTACACCACTTCCCGGGACACGATCTTCAAGATCGACCAGCAAGTGACACTTTGCCGTGAGTCAAGCTCAACAGGTAGAACATCACGCCGGCACTGGCGCGATGGAATGCCTGCCCGGGGAGCCCAGCCCGAGCGCGATTAACGCTGGCATGTCGAGGATCTCCACCACACGGCCTTGCAAGGTGACTATACGCAGGGCGCGTAAGCGAGCGACCGAGCGGCATATCGTTTCCAGGCGTAGTCCCATGTAGGACGCCATGTCCTCACGCGACATGCGTAGCATAAACCCATGAGAGGAGTAGCCACGGCTGACGAAGCGCATGGACAATCCCAGTAGGAAACTGGCCACTCGTTGCTCGGCTGAGAAGTTGCATAGCATCAGGACGCGCTCATGCTCGCGAATGATTTCCCTGCTCATCAGGCAGTTCAAGCTCTGTTGCAGAATGGGAAAGTCGCGGGCCAAGGTCAGCAGTGGGTGGTATGGAATGGGGCAGACTAAACAGTCTTCCAAGGCGATTGCGTCGCAGACATGGTGTTCGGTAGCGATGGCATCCAACCCCAGTACATCACCCGGCATCCAGAAGTTGATGACCACACCTTGGCCCTCGGCATTATTCAGGTTAGTTTTGAAACTTCCGGAATGTACGGCATAGAGGGACGTTAGCGGCACGTTGGCGTTGAACAGTGCTGCGCCTTTCCTGATGCGAATGCGCGGTGAGATTAGCGCACTGAGGCAACTATCGTTGCGTGGCAAACCTGTTGGTAAGCACAAACCGTTCACTCGGCATTCATTGCACAGGGGCCTCAATGGTTTTGAATGAACGGGCGGCAGTTCGCACAGTTGTACAGACTGCATGAGCCGCAGGACGTCGATGAGGCCCGACATCTCAAGCCTCCTTCGCTGGCAGGTGTGCACTGCCTGCCGGTCGACCGTCCTCTGCGCTACAGCCCGTGATGACGTCCAGTGAGTGAGGTGCGTTGAGCCGCATATTCAAACGCTCGACAAACCGATCAGCTTCACCGGAGGTGTAGAAGCTAACCCGCCATTGGTCCATGTGGACCCACCAGCAATTCTGTTCGATGTTGCTCACTACGTAGACGTTCATCGGAATCTCCAGAGCATGAGCAAGGAGTCGCTTTTGAGCTGGCAGCATGATGGCGTCCCTGTCCGAAATTTCGGTGAAGCTCAGGGCGTGATCGCCACTTTCATTACGCCGTCGCGCTGGTTTGCGAACAATTCGTAGGCAGTCTCGATGTCATCAAGGCGGAATCGGTGAGTGACCAGAGTAGCGACGTCAATTCGGTCGCTGGCGACGACTTCCATCAGTCGGCGCATCCGCTCTTTTCCGCCCGGGCAAAGCGTACTCACGATGCGGTAATCGCCCAATCCAGCTGCGAAGGCATCCAGCGGTATGCGCAGTTCGTTGCTGTAGACGCCCAGACTGGACAATGTGCCTCCTGGGCGAAGGACGCGAAGCGCCCATTCAAAGGTGGCCTGGGTGCCAAGCGCTTCGATAGAAACATCTACGCCCCGGCCATTGGTCAGCGCCATGATCTGATTCACTACATTGCCTTCCCGGAAGTCGACTATGTGAGAAGCACCCATTTTGCGTGCCATGCTGATGCGGGCAGGAACTGTGTCCACCCCAATGATGGTGGTGGCGCCGAGCATCCTGGCGCCGGCGACGGCACAAAGTCCGATCGGGCCCAGGGCGAATACGGCGACCGTGTCACCGATCGCCACTCCACCGCGTTCCGCGCCGGAAAAGCCGGTGGACATGATGTCTGGACACATCAGCACCTGCTCGTCGCTGAGCTTAGCCGGGATGGGAGAGAGGTTGGCCATGGCGTCCGGCACTCGAACGTATTCGGCTTGGCAACCATCGATGATGTTGCCGAACTTCCAGCCACCGCTGGCCTTGAAACCATGGACCGTACCTGTGCCGTCCTGCGAACCACAGCCGCATAGACAAGCATTGCTGTGGCCGCTGGGCGTGATGGCGCCGGCAATGACACGCTGCCCTTCCTCAAAACCCATGACTTGCGAGCCCAGCTTTTCGATCACCCCTACGGGCTCGTGACCGATGGTGAGCCCCTTAGCCACGGGATATTCGCCACGCAGGATGTGCACATCGGTGCCACAAATTGTGGTGGTAGTGATCTTCACCAGAGCATCCAGCGGACCTATTTTAGGTATAGGTTTGTCATCGAGCACGATGCGGTTTTTTTCGACGAAGATAGCCGCCTTCATGAGTGACATGGTACGCCTCCGGAGCTTTCAGAATTATTGTTTGCCAGTTACAGAGTGCGCCCAAAAAGCTACTATGTGTTGATCTACGGCAGTTACACCGCCAGCCGGTATACCCGTTGGTCAGTGCGCACGGGCATCTAATAAACATCAAGCTTGGAAGGCGCCGCTGACAAATAATCGGTTTACTTGCAGGCATTGCAGATTTTGCGCTATGTCTAGCTCGTAAATACTTCTAATGGTTGCTTGGCCCATGATGCGCAAGCGCCGGTCCATGACCGGGTCGCTGCGCTACCAGGGCCCAGATATGTCTGTCACATCGTTTTTTTTACTACCTTGAGGGCTTGGCCACTGTCGGCCTAGACAAGGATTAGGTTTGGGCACTGATGCGTGAAATACATGTGCAAAAATATTGTCAGTCGCAGGAAACTCAGGTGCGGCCCATCGATGTCATGTGCAGCATCAAGTCGATGCTTTAAAGCGGCAACTTTAAAGCTGCCTGACAAGGTAATCTGGAAAAATAGAGCGGTGAAAGTCCGCTTTGGGTCGGTTAGCGCCTCTGGGGCGAGCTGACCATCCTTGTTCTCCAACACCTGGAAGACAACGAACACCATTACGACCAGCAGCCATCAGCCTTAGGACAAAGTAATATTGGTCGGGCAGAAAGCTCCGAATCAAATATATCTGCGCCATTCGGGTAAGTCTCCAAATCGCGGGGTGACCCAAGTAATTTAAGATTACAGAGCAAGCGCGGCTGGTCCTGTAGGCTTGGATAGATTAAAGTTAATTTGCATAGCAAAGATTACCTTGCTCGCCGCCGACTACAAGCGGCAATGTATTTATCCATCCGGTAATACGCCCCGTTCGTCAAAGCGTGGGTAAAGCAATTTGCCTTAATCCTGCTATGTATGGCCCCACACGATGAGACGTACGAAGGCATCGCTGATCTATCGCAGGATAAGAGTCTTAGAGCAGTTAAACTCCTACTCGGTCATACGAAGCTAGAGAGCACGGTGCGATAACTATGCATTAAAATCGATGGCACTTTGGAGATGGCAGAGCAGACGGAGGTATGAAAGCGCGCAGCGACGGTCGGCTATGACCGTCGCTATCCGACCCAATGCTGTAACTTGCAGTGTAGCGAATTTTCAGTTTGCACTCTGCACCGTTACCCTCACTCCGGTTGCCGTTATTTCGTAAACAGTTTCCGATATTTTTCTCACATCGCCGCCAAACTGTAATTCATAATGTTTTAAGCCTTCATGCCGAATCATTCCATCTGAAGAGCGCTCGATGCTCTCGTCTTGATAGACATAAATCACATACTCCTTGTTATCTGTTCCAGTACCAGTGATTTCCCCAAAATATTTGTCTGTCATTTTGAATCTCCTAAAATTAAGCTTGAAGTTAGCTTAGATCGACAGATCAGTCCAGAGCCTTATGCAGTCAGGCGTGGAGCTAGCTATGAACTCAAAAAAGTGCCTTTTCAGCACCATCGGCGATGCAGAAGCGGAAATTCAAGCTTCCGGAGAGTGCCGCAGTTTTTCCCAGCCATACGACTCGGCTCACACCAAAATCGGTTAATCCACTCATCTCTGATTGGCACGGGCTTCCATGAGCTTCCCCCGATACGATGGATCATCCTATCAATTTCAATCACAAGCAGCCCTTCGCAGTTCGCGGTTAATTGCTCCGAAGGGCCGCTACCAAGCTTTCCAGCTTTGCCGGAACGCTACAGCGTCAAGCTACGCCCATGGCAAGAGGTTGAGTAACAGTCTGCCCGAGGGCAATGGCGCTGGCTTCAAGCTTCGCACGCTCCCCGTCCAGAAAAACATACGTGGCTTACAGGTTGGAGATCTTCGTTTGGATTTCGGCCATCTTGCTTGCGGCCAAGGCTGCGCCTTGCGCGCAATTGATCGTATTGCCCCGCTTCGTCGCGAGGATATTCCCGATCTCAGTGAGTGGAAAACTCACGTCGCAGGCACTCTGAATGAACTCCAAATCGGCAACGGTCTGATCGCTGTAGGAGCGCTAGTTGTGGGCCTGCCGATGTGGCGTGATAAGCCAGAGCTGTTCTTAATTGCGTCACTGTTGAACACTGCTGGGGCGGTGCGCCTGTAGTCAGTTACAACTGGGGATTAGCCCTGATTTCGAAGTCTTTGGTACCTGAAATCTGACCAAAGTGAGTCAAGACGCCGATTACTGCAGGCTGCTGAGGGGCTTGCTCGGAGTGCAGTCAGGGTTCCGCAATTCACCCATAAGTACCGCGGACACGCCTTCGCTCACCGGCTTCAGATGATATGCAGGCGGTTACGGCCTGCGTTTTTCGCGATGTACAGTGCCCGGTCGGCGCGCTCAACCAGTGCCTGCGCGCTCTCCAAGTCGCTGCCGCTGGCAGAGGCGATGCCGATGCTCACGGACACCTGTGTGAAAGGGCTGTCACGGTGGTCGATAGGGTCATGGTCTAGGTATTCAAGTATCGTCCGAGCAACGCTGGCAGCTCCAGCACAATCAGTGTCGGGAAGAATCGCCGCAAACTCTTCGCCGCCGTAACGTGCCAGAAGGTCGGGCGGTCGGCGCATGCAGGCCGAAAGTCGGCTTGCCACTTGTTGCAGGCAGGCATCACCGGCCAAGTGGCCATAGCTGTCATTGTAGCGCTTGAAGTGATCTATATCGATCATCAGCAGCGATAGAGCATTGCCGCTGTGCCGAGCCCTGCAGGTCTCTTGGGTGAGGGTGTCATCAAAATTGCGACGATTGGCTAGCCCTGTCAGTGCATCGTGCATGGCTAGGCGCTCAAGCTGCTCGTTGCTGGCGAGCAATTGTTGCTGAGCCACTCGCAGTTCATCTTCGACCAGGCTCCGTCGACACATGGCACGGATTAGGAGCCAACCGATGCCGCCGGTGAGCAACAGTAGTCCACAGACCAACAGCACCGACAATTTCGCCTCAAGCTGCCAAGCCGCCAGCGCCTCACGTTTGCCCAGCGCGACGGTCGTCACCAGCGGAAGTTTATCGCTCTTGCGAAACGCATAAAGCCGTTCCACACCATCTAAACTGGAGGTGAAGGATGCGGTCCCTACCGATCGGTCGACCAGGTACTTGGCGTAGATCGGCGAGTTGGAGAAGTTACGCGCCATGTCCTGCTCACGGAAGGGGTAGCGAACCAGTATCGAGCCGTCGGTATAGGACAGTCCGATAGCTCCATCGTTGCCGACATCGATCTGGCCGAACAAGAGCAGGAAGTTCTCCACACCCAGTGTTACTGCTACAACCCCCGCGAATTGACCAGCGGCATCATCAAATCGACGGCTGATTGTGATTACCCATTCTTGATTGGCGCGACTACGTATGGGCAGGTCAATGAACGGCTCTCGGGAAGGATTGTCACGATGATGGATGAAATATGCCCGGTCACTGCTGTTGGCACCAGTTGGGATGGGGCGGTTGGAGGACATCAGCCAGAGCCCGTCCTTGTTGTAGACGGTAATGCCGCTCAACTGAGGCATCAGCGGTTGTTGTCGGCTTACCAACTGGCCAAGCCGTTCAATCTGCCTCGGCCCGCTACCTTCGGTTTCCAGGCGTTCTACGAGCCCGAGCAACAGCAGTGAGCTATGCCGCATGACTCCTTCGGAGTAGGTAGAAAGGGCCTGGGTTAGGTTCAGGCCGTGCGTGTTGATTTCTTCCAGGGCGTGCTCACGAGAAGTGATCACCTTCCACAACGTCAGCGAAGCAAGAGAGAAAAATATGATCGAAAGCAGGAGGACAACAAGGTGAATGTCACGCTTCACGTTAATACCTGATGGAAATCCGGATTCCGACGCTGGCGATCAGTCGCTGAAGGCCAAAGCTTGTCGCCACTCCTGGCGTGCGGCAAGGATACAGCGAGTCGTCATGAAATGCAGTGGTTGTAAACTCGCCCTTGCGGGAAAACGACGGACTACGCTTTCGCGCTGAAATCAGCTTATCAGTACTCTTCTATGAGGCAGAGAATGCTTTGTATTCGGCTGCCTCTTGAGGGCAATCGATGAATGCCCATTGTTTTTAACCGTATCGTATGTAATGTGGAGATAGGTACACTTTCTTACAAGTATCCCGCATGATTATTTTTCATTGCTCTCTGGTTTCCGGCGACCAACCCCGGTGAGCAGTATTTAGGGGGCTAACAGTGTGCTTTGCGGCGGGTTGGGGAAATAATGGCTTTCTATAAGATTGAGTAGTATTGATGTAGGTCTTTCAAGAACAACGCTACTGGTAGCGTGCTGTCTTGTTACACCGGAACGAATGGTAGCAACCGTTCTGTCTCTTTCTTTACCACGGCGTAGCATTCGCAGCACAGTAGCTCCAATTGTGTCCTGTCGAGTACTCTGATCCGCCCGCGGCTATAGTCGATCACCCCCAGACGCTGCAGCTTGCCTGCAGCTTCGGTCACTCCCTCGCGGCGAACCCCCAGCATGTTTGCGATCAACTCCTGGGTCATGCAGAGGCAGTCGCCCGGCAGGCGGTCGAGTGATAACAGCAACCAGCGGCATAATTGCTGGTCGATGGAGTGATGCCGGTTGCACACCGCCGTTTGCGCCATCTGAGTGATAAGTGCCTGCGTGTAGCGCAGCATCAACATCATCATCTCGCCATGGCGGTTGAATTCGTCCTTGAGGCTTTGCACGGGTAAGCGGTAGGCATGCCCTGCACTTTGCACGATGGCCCGGCTGGGTGTGCTTTCACCCCCCATGAACACGGCGATGCCAACCAGCCCCTCGTTACCTACCACTGAGATCTCGGCCGAGGCGCCGTTTTCCATCACATACAGCAGTGAAACAATAGCATCGGCCGGAAAATGGACGTGGCGCAGGGTGTCGCCGGACTCGTACAGGGCCTTGCCCAAGGGGAGGTTCACGTGTTCCAGGTCCGGCTTCAGCCTGCTGAACGCCTCTGCAGACAGTGCAGCCAACAAGTGGTTCTGCTGGGGTTTTGATGTGGGTGGCATGCGCGGGACCATCGACTGGAGGGGCTGTCGTATCAAGATTAGCCTAGCGGAGCCGAAGCTTCCGTCAGCGCAGCCATGGCTCGCCTAGCGGTTCAACTGGTGGGTAAGGAGCAGCCCTTGTACTGGGCTACGATGTGGTGCAGGCGCCCGTCATCCTTCAGCTGCAACTTGGCTTCGGCAAGCTCTTCGCCGTCCAGGCTCAGGGCCAGTTCGCCGCAGCTACCGTTACGCACCTCGATGTGGTAACAAGTGCTGCCAAAACGGTAATCTAGGACAAACCCCGGCCAGCCTGTCGGTAATAGCGGCTGCAGGTGCAGGGTGTCGCCATTGCGTTGCAGGCCCAACAGACTTTCGATGATCAACCGGTACATCCAGCCGGCGGAACCGGTGTACCAACTCCAGCCACCCCGCCCGGCGTGGGGCGCAATAGCGTAGACGTCGGCGGCCATGACATAGGGTTCGACCTTGTATGTATCAATCAACGCGCTACAGCCCTGGCGCACTGGGTTGATCAGGCGCAGCAGTTCCCAGGCCTTGTCTGCGTCTCCCAAGTGCGCATAGGCCATGCTCGCCCAGATGGCCGCATGAGTGTATTGCCCGCCATTTTCACGCACACCTGGCAGGTAACCCTTAATGTAGCCGGGGTCCAGGTCACCCAGGTCGAAGGGCGGGTCTAGCAGTTTGACGATGCCGATGTCACGGCGCACCAGATAGTTGTCCAACGCGGCCATGGCCAGGCGGGCACGTTCAGGCGAGGCTACCGCAGACAGTACTGCCCAGCTTTGTGCCAGAGAGTCGATGCGACACTCCTGGTTGCTCGCAGAACCCAGCACCTGGCCATCGTCGAACCAAGCGCGGCGGTACCAGGCGCCGTCCCAAGCGTGCGCCTCCAGTTGTTCGGCGAGTGCGGCAGCCTGGGTGGTGCAGCGCATTGCAAAGCCACTGTCACCTCGGCGTAGGGCGACGTTGCTAAACGCCCGAAGCACCTCGTGGCCAAAAAAGCCCAGCCACACGCTTTCGCCTTTCCCTTGTTCGCCGACCCGGTTCATGCCGTCGTTCCAGTCGCCGCTGCCCATCAACGGCAGGCCGTGGGCCCCGCACTGAAGGGCATGGTCGAGGGCGCGCTGACAATGTTGATACAGGCTCTCAACTAAGGCCGAGTGGGCGGGCAGGTCGTAATAGGACTCTTCACCGGCATTGAGTGCGCGCCCCTGCAAGTAGCCGACCGGCTCGTCCAGAACAGCGTAGTCCCCAGTGGCCTCAACGTAGCGGCTAGCAGCCAGCGGCAGCCACAGTAAGTCGTCCGAGCAGCGGCTACGTACCCCTCGCTGCAGCGGTGGATGCCACCAGTGCTGTACGTCGCCTTCGGCATATTGGTGCTCGGCGCAGACCAACAGGTGTTGGCGCGCCTCCGCCGGGGCAGCATGGACCATGGCCATGCTGTCCTGTAACTGGTCGCGAAAACCAATGGCACCACCTGACTGGTAGAAGCCGCTGCGCGCACAGAACCGGCAGGCGATCACCTGGTACATCAACCATCCGTTGGCCAGCACATCCAGTGTGGGATCTGGTGTCTTGATCTGCACAGTATCCAGCGTCCGTCGCCAGTAGGCGCGGACTTTGTCGAGCTCGTCCTTGGCGGTGTGCAGGCCCCGATAATGCTGGACGCAGCGAGTGGCTGCGCGGGCGTCTTGGGCAGCGCCTAGGCGAAATACCACTTCACGGCTTTCGCCAGGTTCCAACTGCAGCGCCACCTGCAGCACCGCGCACGGGTCCAGACCACCGCCGGTGCGCCCTGACAGCCGCGTCTGGCGCATGCCCAGCGGAGCCTGGTAGTCACCGTTACGCCCGAGGAATTCGCCGCGATCACAGGTCAGGCCCTGCAAGGGCATGTCGCAATCGAGAAACGCCACCTGAGCGGAGAATTCCAATGCGAAACTGTTACGGGCAAACAGTGCACCACTGAGCGGGTCAGTCTCGCTGACGACATGCATGGCGGTTTTGCTGCGCAGGTCGCCCAGCACCCACTCGGCGAAGCAAGTGGCTGACAATCGCCGTGTCCGCGCAGAGGTGTTGTGCAGTTTGAGCCGGCTGAACTTGACCGGGGCATCCAGTGCCACATGCACCCAGAGCTCACTGCGCAGGCCGTCCTCGGCATATTCGAACACGCTGTAGCCAAAGCCATGGCGGGTACGGTAACGGCCAGGGCCAGGACATGGCTGCGGAGTCGGCGACCAGTACTCACCACTGTCCTCGTCGCGTAGGTAGAAGGCTTCGCCGCTGGGGTCGGTGACTGGATCGTTGTGCCAGGGGGTCAATCGGTACTCGTGGGCATTCTCGTACCAGGAGTAAGCGCTGCCGACCTCGGAGACCACGCTGCCGAACTGCGGGTTTGCCAGGATATTGACCCAAGGTGCCGGTGGTGGTGTGCCAGGAAGCAGTGGGATAACGTACTCCCGCCCGTCGGCGCTGAATCCGCCATAAGGGTTGCCGAGCATCAGCGCCGACTGGCCCAACGGCAAACGGCTGTAGGGTAAGGGCCTGGGCGGGTTGGCCTGGAGGGCCGTGGGGACCGGCGATTGGCGGCGCAGTTGTAGTTGCTCGGCCAGCGTGCCGAGGCTGTCGTTGAGCACCAGCCGTGCTACCGAGAGTGTCAGCAGCCGATCCTCGGCAGGCAACTGTTGTGCAGGGCGTACGAAAATGCCGCCGGGTCGGTCGAGCTGTGCCGCCTCGCTACCGGAGGCGACTATCCCCATGATTAGTTCCTGCAGTTGCTGGCGGTAACCAGCCTGGTCTTCGTTCCAGATGACCAAGTCGAGTACCAGCCCTTTCTGGCGCCAGTAAGCATGGGCCAGCACCATCTGTTTGACCAGGTGGATGTTGGCTGGATCACCGATCTGCACCAGTACGATCGGCAGGTCGCCCGACAAGCCCTGACCCCAAAGGCCGGATTGGTTACGCCGGTTGCTGGCCAGGAGCGTCCCGCTGGCTCGCAGGCTGGCATTAGGGTAGAGAACCGAGGCGGCCATCTGCTCAAACAGCCGGGCGTCGGCCAGCGAACCATTGAGCTGGTGTAGCAGCACCTGGCTGTGTGGCCATGCGAGATCGAATACCCTGTCGGCTAGATGCCGGTCGCGGTACTTGGCTACCTGCTGCAGGCAGGCGTCACGGCTGTCGGCGACGCCTGTGACCAGGTCGACTGTGGCGGCATGGCCGGGCATCAGCGTGATGCGGCAGCGGATAGCCACGATCGGGTCCAGGACGGCCCCCGCGCTGCCGGACAATGCCTCACAGTCACGGTCCATGGCCGCTGGCATTGCCAAAGTACGCCCACGGCCAATGAAACGCGCCCGGTCGGTTTCGTAAGACACCGCATCTATGTCGGCGCCATGTACCGCTAGCACGTGGCACATCCACGGCACGTAGTCCTGATGCGAGCGCGGCCGACGCGTGCACAGGATGGCTTGGAGCGGTCGTATCAGTTCAGTCTGGATGAACAGCTTGCTGAAGGCCGGGTGCAGGGCATCGCTCAAGGCTGGTGCCAGCACTACTTCAGCGTAGCTAGTCAGCTCCAGGATTCGGGGCTGGTTGCCATGGTTAGCCAGGTGCAGGCGGCGCAGTTCGATGTCGTCTTCGGGTGAAACGGCAATTTCGGTATGGCAGTCAAAGTCAAGTTCACGCACGCGAAACTCAGCACGCCCGTCGCTGAAGATAGCCTCCTGGACTTTCGTGCGGTGCCGCGTCGGCTGGTAGGTGGTGGACCAGTAAGTGCCACTGGCGACATCGCGCAGGTAGCAGAAGCTGCCCAGGTCGTCGCGGCTGGCGTCCTCGCGCCAGCGGGTCACAGCCAGGGTGTTGCACTGGCTATAGCCGCTACCCACGTGGTTTACCATGACGTGATAACGGCCGTTGGAGAGCAGTTGCACGGCCGGGTGGCGTCGGTTTGGCTCGCTGAATACCCGCAGCCGTACCTCGGGATCGCTCTCGGAGACCTCCATTAGCGGGGCCTGGAGGGTATGCAGGTACGGCGCGGCAGTTTTCGGTACACGTTCCTGCAGCAGCAGCATACTGGCCTGGAACTGCGGATCGGAGGCGAAGCGTCGTTGCATGGGTTTGTTTAGCAGTAAGGCGGTCAAGGCTAGGAAGCTCATGCCCTGGTGGTGGGCCATAAAGGAGCGGATCACCACGGCGTCTTGCCCGGGCGGTAGGCGTGCCTCACTGTAGTCCACTGCCTCGTAGAGGCCGAAGCGGCCTGCCAGGCCAAGCGTGGCTAGTCGCTGCAGGTTGCGGTTGGCGGCAGCGGGGGCCACCATCAAAGCCAGTGCGCTGGCGTACGGGGCCACCACGCGCTCTTCACCGAGGCCGCGCTTGAGACCAAGACCCGGTACACCGAACGCCCGGTACTGATAATTGAAATGCGCGTCCAGCGCGTTGTAGGCCGACTCCGAGACGCCCCAAGGCAGGCCCGACAGCTTGCCATGTTCGATCTGCCGGTTGACAGCGGCCTGGCAAGTCTGGTCAAGAAGCGTACCTTCATAGTTAGGCATCACCAGCAGCGGCATCAGGTACTCAAACATCGATCCGGACCAGGACAGCAGCACCGGCACGCCGGCATTTGTGGTGAGCAGCCGGCCAAGCGCGAACCAGCTTTCCTGAGGCACTTGACCCTGGGCGATAACGACGAAGTTGGTCAGGCGCATCTCCGACGCCAGGAGGTCGTAGAACGCGGCGTCCAGGCGCTGTTCGTCGGCGTTATAGCCGATGGAGAACAGGTCACGTTGGCTGTCGTAGAGGAAGGTAAAGTCAGTGCTGGTCAAGGTTTGAATACGTCTGGCTAGGGCATGCGCCTGGGCTATGCGCTGGCGGGCAAGCGCCCGGACGTTGGCTACTGCCAGGCGCTCGGGGAGCGCCCATTGGTCGGCGTCCAGTTGTGCCAGTTGGTGCCAGCTCAGCGGGCCTTGGGGGGGCTGATTGTTGCCTGGAGGCAGTTGTAGCAGCTGCAATTCGCAACTCAGGTCCAGGCATTGCGCATGCAGGGCCTCTAGCCAAAAAGCACAATCGTCGGCAGCTTCGCCCCCAGACGCAGCCGAATTCGTGATCAGCGCCTGCAGTTTTTCCACTATTTCCGGCAGCAGGGTGGCGGGTGCGTTGCCTCCTTGCTGATGGCTGTGCCACAACAATTCGTGCAGGGCCTTGATAGGCTGGGTGTCACGATTCGTGTGTGTACAGGCATCCAGCAGCGTGTCGAAGGTGTCGAGCATACCTTGGGTCAGGCGCCGGTCGAGCAGAGGTACGCCTGCCATTTCCAGCAGGCCGAGCCTGAGCGTCAGCAACAGGGCGACTAGGTTGCCGCTGTCCACACTGGAGATGTAGAGCGGTGATAGCGGCTTGAGGGTCTGGGTGTCGTACCAGTTGTAGAAGTGCCCTTTGAAGCGCTCCAGTTGGCCCATGCTATCGAGCATTCGTTCAAGGCGCTCGAACAGGCGACCGGCGCTGAGGTAACCGAAGTCATGGGCCGCAAGGTGCGAGAGCAGGGCCATGCCCATATTCGTCGGCGAGGTGCGGTGAGCGATGCTGGCGAAGGGAGGCTCCTGAATGTTGTCGGGCGGCAGCCAGTTGTCGACAGGGCCGACGTGGCTGTCGAAGAAGGCCCAATTGGCGCGGGCCAGTCGATGCAGGAAGGCTAGGTCTTCAGCCTCGGGCTTGAACTCGGCCCGGCTGTTCGGGCGACTGAGCCACCAGGCCAGAGCCGGGCCGAACAGCCACAGGGCAAGGATCGGCGAGGCAATCAGCAGCATCACCGGCTGCATCGCTAACGCACCGCCTAGTAGCAGCGCCATGACCGGTTGCCCCCATTGCTCGCGATACACCGCCTGCAGGGTGTCTGCACTGCTGCGTTCGTCTTCTCGCGAGGGGTTCCACTGGAGCAGGCTTCGTTTGCTGACCACTAGCCTCCACAGGGTGCGAAGGATCGCATCGAGGCTGAAGTAGGCCTCAAAGGGTAACCAGGCCAGTGACAGGCCGGCGCGAAGGAAGTAGGTGCCCGATGTGTGCAAGGCTGCCAGCAGGTGTTCTGAAAGGGGCACATCGGTGGTCTTGCCCAGCACCTCGAGCACGGAGTCCAGGAGTGGGCGCGTCAGCAGCAACGCCAGCAGCGCGAGCGTCCAGGCAAGTGGCGTGGCACTCGCCAACCAGCCCCACAGCAGCAGGGTCAGCAGCGCCGCCGGCTCCAGGCTGCGGCGCAGGTTGTCGAAGATCTTCCAGCGCGACAGGGCGCTGAGCGAGCTTTGCGCCAGCCCCTGAGTGCCAGTGCGCAGCCACGGCAGCAGCCACGGTAGTAGTTGCCAGTCGCCGCGTATCCAGCGGTGTCGGCGCTTGCTGTCGGCGCTGTAACGAGCCGGGTAGGCTTCGAACAATTGCACATCACTCAGCAGACCCGAATGCGCGTAACAGCCCTCTATCAGGTCGTGGCTAAGCACGCGGTTATCGGCAAAACGACCCTCCAATGCCTGTTCGAAGGCATCCACCGAATAGATGCCTTTGCCGATGAAGGAGCCGCTGAGAAACAGGTCCTGGTAAACGTCCGAAACCGACTGTGTGTAAGGGTCGACACCGGCGTCACTGCCAAATAGGCGCGCATAGCGCGAGCGCGACACGCTTGGCAGGCTGATGCCTACCCGCGGTTGCAGGATCGCGTAGCCTGCCTGGATGCTACCGCTGTGCACGTCGAAGCGTGGACGGTTCAGCGGGTGCTGCATTGCGCCGATAAATTGCTGGGCAGCACCGCGAGGCAACTGGGTGTCGGTATCCAGGGTGATGACGTAGCGCACATGGCCAAGCGTTTGCACGTCGCCGACGATATGCATGAAGCACTCACGGCCGTGCCCCCGCAACACCGCGTTCAGCTCGGCAAGCTTGCCGCGCTTACGCTCGCGGCCCATCCAGCAGCGCTCGGCAGCGTTCCAGATGCGTGGTCGGTGAAACAGAAAAAAACGAGCGCCGCCGTGGCTTGGGTACTTCTGGTTTAGGCCCCGGATACCTTTGCTGGCCAGGTCGAGCAGTCCCTCGTCTTCGGGCCGAGTCTGTTCACGGGCATCCATGAAATCGCTCAGGAGGGCGAAGTGCAGGTGCTCGTCACGGTTGGCCAGGAAGCGTACTTCCAGCCCTTCGACCAGCTCTTCGACATCGCTGGAACTAGCCAGCATGGTGGGCACCACCACCAGAGTGCGTGCCTCCTCGGGAATACCCGCCGAGTAGTCAAACCGTGGCAGGAAGGAGGGCTTGATGGTCAAGGTCACCAACCAGTTTACTAAGCCGATGGCCAGGCGGCTGGTGCTCAGCAGTATCGGCACGGCCATGGTGGCCCACACTGCGACGGGCCACCCCTCAAGATCTATGGCGCGTATAAAACCCCACGCCAATAGACAGGACAGCAGTGCCACAGGCACTAGGTAGAACGTTAGCGGTGCCCGGTGCAACAGGCGCTGCCAGCGCTCGGCCAGCGGCAACCGCACGGCGAGGCGCTGTTCCAGCAACGGCAGCCCGGCTCCTGCCAGGTAAAAGCCCACATGCTCGGTCTGCTCGCCTGGCACGGTGCCGGCGGCTTTGGCCAGTTCGATGGCCGTGTGTGCCACTGTGGCTTCGCTGAAGGCGCTATGGCGCGCGAGGCGCTCGACGACATGCCGGTAGTGGTCACGGCTGGTAAAGTCCATGGCAGGGTAGACGGCGGCCGGGTCGCGGCACAGTGTCTGTTCGACATGGCTAAGATGCTCGACGAACAGCCGCCAGTCGATGGTCGACAGCAGGCGCAGGCTGCCGATGCTGTTGCTTATGGACACCTGGTCTATAGCCTGCTGCTGGGCATCGAGCTGCACATGGCGCTCTATGCTGTAGGCCGACTCGCTTAGCATCTGCTCCACCCAAAGTAGCGGTTGGGTCAGCGAAGCGCTATGGCCCTGCAGCCGCCTAGCCAGCTCAGCAACAAACGCGGCAGTCATCGGCGGTTGCGAGCGAGCCATATCGGCGACCACCAGCACTACACTCTTAGCATCGCGCTCGGCGGTTTCGCCAAGCCGGTCGGCCCAGACATTGGCTAGGTCGCGGTCAGCCCAATTGGCCATGACCCGCGCCGCGACCCTGCGTAGGTTTTCGATCAGGGCCAGGCGTAGCATGATCGGGATCGCCCAGAGCTCGCCTAGAGTCAGGATAGAGGCCTGCTGGTAGGCCTCGACGAAACGACTGAGGCTTTCGGCATCGATCCGCCCGTCACCGTGAGAAATAGTCTCCAGGGCGATATCGTAGACACGCGGCAGGCCGCTTGATGGGCCGTTGTCTAGCCGCGGTAACTGCAGGTTGTAGTCGGCTGGTAGGTGGCGCTTGGCAATGCGGATCTGGGTTTCGACAAGGTAGAAGTTGTCGAGCAACCATTGCGCAGCGGGCAACGCCGGACGAGAACTGGGTAAGGCGCCGGCGAGGGCGGTGCAACTAGTGGAAAGCATCCGCTCGTTGTCGGCCAAGCGGTCGAGCAGCGCGTCGCTGGCGGGCAATCGGCTCAAGCGATGATGATGGGCCAGCCAGAGCCCGTGCTCGGCCATCTGGTCGGAGTTATACAGCTCCGAGCGCAGTAGGCTTTCATAGGTAAAGGCATTAAGGGGCGAACCCCGTCGCCCGGCATAGGCGTACAGGCGACGAAGGTAGGTGAGTGTGCGAAGCCAAGGATTGTCCATGGTGTGCTGGTTTGCCGATTTGGCCTTTCGGCATTCAGTTTGCGGCGGTTGTCGAGCAGCGTCTGTGCGGTAACGAACAGACTCGCAACGGGCCGGCGCCCATGCTGAATTTATGCACCGTCTTGTCATATCGGCGATGCTTCTACCCCTGGCTACCCGGTAGGAGCGGCAGCATCCGCTCGCTGGAGGCTCTACCTTGAACGCGCTTTTAAAACATACCGCTACATCGGCGTGCGCCTGCACGAACGTTGCGTCGCATATACGTCAGGACACTTCCGATTACGGGTTGCTGTTGACATCCAAGAACGGGCAGATAGCGAGCGCGAATGCGGCATTCTGCCGCATGCTGGGCTACACGCACGAAACCTTGGTTCGCATGTGTCTTCAGCAACTTCTCACAACAGAAGCCAAGGCCCTTCACCAACTGTATTGGCAGCCATTGATGGGGAAATTGGGGGCGGTGGCGAACGTCAAGTTTGATTTCGTGCACTGTCAGGGCTTCACCCTGCCGCTGATATCCAATGCTATTACCTGCGCACGTTCGAATGGCATCGTTCACGAGCTGACCATGTTTAACCCTAACGGGCAGAGTTACGAGCGTGACCTGCTGAGCGCGCGCCTATTGGCTGAACGCTGTTTGGCGAACAATCTCAAGACGCAGCGTGCATTGCTGTCTCGCAGCCATGCCTGCGTAATGCAGTCACCTGAGCGCACACAGTCCCTGCTGGCTGAACAAATGCTGGGTGTCGTCAGTCATGACCTGCGTACGCCACTTCTGGCAATCAGAATGGCGGCCGATTTGTTGACACGACGCTCGCCTACGGCCGAAAGCCAAAAGTTGCTCACAGCGATCAACCACTCCGTATCACGCGCGCAGCGGCTTGTGGGAGACTTGCTGGATTTCACCCTCATCCAGGCCGGGCGCGGTATCACCATACAGCCCAGGGTTGCTGACCTGCCGCGCACCGTGGAGGGGTGTCTGGAAGAGTTGCGGCTAACATTCCCAGGCCGTCAACTGACTTATCAGCATACCGGCGAGCGCAGTGTAATGGTCGATACCGACCGCCTGTACCAGGTGATCAGTAATCTAGTAGCCAACGCAGTTGCCTATGGCGATCCGAGCACGCCGGTTTATGTGACATCCTGCATCGAGGAAGCGACAGCCACCCTGACAGTGCACAACAGCGGTGCACCGATTTCACTTGAACTGCTAAAGCATATGTTTGAGCCGTTAGTTCGTGGAGAGCAGCGAGTTGCGGGTGCTACCAGCATAGGGCTGGGGCTCTTTATCGTGACCCAGATAGCAAAGGCCCATGCGGGATGCGTGTCGGTTGTGTCCACACAGCAGGCAGGCACCACCTTCATGATGAGATTTTCGCAAAAGAATGCTGGCACAGGCTCGACGATGACTTCTCTGCCACTGCCAGGTTCATCTTGGGGAGACTACCAATTGCGGCACTGACAACGTTGCAAGACTTTCATTGAGCGGGCCGTGGGACAGTCCAAGGAGGGGTCGGTAGTGCCACGTTTTTCGCTCAAATGGGTGCCCAGTTGGGGCGGTGCGATGCAGGGCTGTCGGATTGATCTATTTGTGAACAATGCAACTGGACTGCCAGTATGCCCTCCAGCGAGCTGTCATTAAGCTGGCATTTCACAACCAAAACAGGCCTTCCGGACACAAAAAAGGCACTTGCGAGGAACGCTAAGTGCCTGATTTGTAATGAGTATTTGGTGGAGCCGGGGTGATCTGAAACAAGTCGGTATCTAGTTGTTTTTGCTGGTAAAAAAATTTTGGTTAACATGCTTGGAATACCAGTTGGAACGCTGCGTGGACTGGATTCCGATGGACGGTGCCTTTTCAGCTCCGCCCCCTAAAACGAATCGGAGCCGAATCTATCAAGCAGATGGTCGCGCTGTTGATTGTTGCCCTTGGGCTAGAGAATCGGCGGCGTGACCACATATTTATCTCTGCTCAGTGGTACAGCCAAGGCTGCAGTTCATCCAGGTTGGCGACGACAATCTGCTGCGCTGTCGCCTTGGCATGCACTTTAGTTGGGTCGATCTGATAGCGCTGCAGCACGTATTGTACTAGTGAGCCACGGGTTTCGATTGGCAGTCGGCCATCCCGCATGCCGTAGTCGGCCTCGATGATGGCGCGTTGTTCCGGTTTCAGACGCGAGTCGGGTTCGATGATCACCTGCAGCAAGGTGGTCCAGCCCGGATCACTCTCGCGGCCGTGGTCTGTAGGATCATCCATCAGATCCGGTATGCCGCGGAATCGGCTCAGAACGAAGTCGCGATAATCCCGATTTTTCTCGCAATAGGCCCGCACGTGCCAGCGCATTCCGGTGTAAACCAAGGTGTGCGGGGCGATCAGGCGAGTTTCGCCACCGGGGCTGGTGAAGGACACATACTCGCACTCCAGGCGCAGACCATCCCGGCAGGCTTTTAGCAGCGGACGCAGCACTTCCGGCCGTACCGAGCGATCCGGCACTGCCAATACCTCTGTATGTGCATAAGCAAGTGCCAGACCCTCGATGTGTGGGGCGCGCTCATGGTTCTGGTTGAGAAGGTGCAGATAGGCACTGGCGCTGTCGTCGATGAACAGCGGTTGGAAGCGGCGGCTTGGGACGTACCCCTTCAAATGCTTGTCATATTCAAGGTTCTTCGGCGCGTGTTCGTTGATGTAGGTGTTGATGTCCTTCGACGCTTGTTGACGGCTGATGCCGAAGCTCTGCATCAGGTGATTGGTGGTCAGGCGGCCCTCCCACCAGACCACTGTCTCGATCAGACGATAGCGCAGTGCTAGATCCCAACGTATAGACTCGATCGACTGCTTGCGTTTCATGGTCCCTCCATCTGTTCGAAAACTTTACCTGTACAGGTAAACACTCTAGATGAGTCGCTAAAGACTACATATCGTGATTGCCGAACTCAATCAAAGGCTTGCATAGTGCGGAGTGGCCGCTTGATCGCAGCAGCACGGGCGCTTGATCAGAATGGAACGGGAGGCCTAGCGGATGCATCCTCACGAAGGAGGGCGCTTTTCATTGAGCCCGGCCGTAGTTTCTTGAATGTTTACAGCTCTACAAGGAAGTCCATGTCATCTGTCATTTATCGCTACCTTGACAAGATTCAATCTAGGCAGCCCATCAATTTTGATGCACTGATTGCCAAGCTTTTGGCTGCTGGCGTGGCACGTGCAGATATCAGTCGAATATTCCTTTCCAAGAAGCTTAAAAAAAATAGTTATCACGTCGAAGTGCTTATTTCGGCTGCATTCGATGAGCTCCTGATGAGGTTCAGGCCTTCTGATGTTGGGGGGCGAGTCGGTGCTGCTATAGACGGAAACAGTCATCGAATTGGTGTCTCCGAGTCGCTACTGATGTTTCGCTCTTTTCAATACCGGCACCCGGCTGTGGCGGTGACTGAGGCTGGGTCTTGGGTGCTGCCGCGCGTGTTGGGTAAGGTGGGGGTCATTGTCGAGAATCTGGAGAACTTCCTTCGAGTCGATGAAACGCTGCCATTCATTGCTGAAATTTTGGCTGTTACTGCTAGTGATATTGAGTTGATTTCCGGTTCGGGCAACCAGGTGACTAATAGACTGAATGCAAAAATGTTAGGTCAGTTCGATAGGCTGTATTGCTTGTTTGATGTGGACATTGGGGGGCTACGGATGTTCGCTTCCTTGACAATCTTGCTGCACGACAAGCCCCCCGTATTCCTTGTGCCGCCTGACGTGAGAGAGCGCCTGGCTCAGTCAAAGTACGCGTTGACTGATCAGCAGCGCCAAGAGGTAATTAAGTATCAGGGTTTATCACCGGAAACAGATCAATTGATCCAGTTTATGCGTGAGACTAGCAAAGTGCTTGAGCAAGAAACCTATTTGGGTCAGTAGTATTTGGGGAGCAGTCATGAGCATTGAATCTATGTTTCACGAAACCTTTAAAATGAAGCAGATCGTTTTGATAAATAGCGGGGCATACTGCTATACAAAGGTTCGTATCGACCAACACACGGCCTTGCTCGGCGATAATAATAAGGGTAAGACTTCAATGCTCAATGCTTTGAAGTTCTTTCTTTTGCCCGAAGAAAATCTTCACGATTGCGAGAGAAAATTTGGATTCAAAAGCACAAAAGGCTATTACGGTCGAGATGCGACTTTTGGATTTTATTTTCCCGAGCGAAACTCCTTCATGGTCCTTGAAGCGGAAAACCCGCACGGTCCGTTTTGTATCATCCTTAACGTGGGAACCAAGCAATACAGCTATGAGCGTACTGCTGTGCCAGTGCAATATTCGGAAATCGAGCACCTGTTCTGGAATCATGAATCTAGCCTCAATGGAGGGATGGGTGCACCAATTGAAGAGTTGTCGAGATCACAGATTGAACTGCCCCTGAAAAGGCTAGGCGCTGTTGTGATCAAGGATGTAGCTAATATCAAGGAGCGAATTTACAAGCACCAGCCGACACGCCCTGATGCCGGGCGCTTTTGCCTGCTGCCGCTCAAGAGTGGAGGTGGGCAGGCTCGCGAGATTGATGCCTGGAAGCGCCTGATCCATCTGGCCTTTGACATTGCAGCCAAAGACAAACGTACTCTGCCGGACACCATCGCCACGATTATTGAAGGCAGAAAGGATCGTACTGAGGCTGAGCTGAACGTTAACCTCATCGAAATTCTGTCGCGTTATGAAACCCTGAGCTCGGTAAAAAATCGGCTCCAGATGATTCGTAACGGACAGCCGTACTGGGACCGTTTCAATCAAGGCTTCGCAGATTTTTATGCTCAAAGTTCGGATCTGATGAACTTATTGTGTGACGTTGAGCAGAGCATCAACGAGCAGGGCTCTGCTTACCTCGACGTTCGCATGCAGTGCTCTGCGGACTACAGTGCGGTCAAAGAAGGTGCTGACCACCAGCGTGAGCAGGCGATTAGCAAAAATACCCAGCTCAAGGAGCTGAAAGGCGCAATCGGCGAGATTGGGAAGAACTACGACCGGATCAAGAAGGACTCCATCGACCTCTCAACGGCAATGCATGGCTACGCGTCTATGACCCCGGAAGAGATTGCTGCCGCACTGGCGGCGCAGGTCGAGGAGGATCGAGCCGACATCAAGGCTCTAAAGGACGATGGCGAATTTCGCCGTGAGTTCGAGCAGTTAACGCGCGAGATCAACAAAGGCAGCCAGAAGGTCAAAGACCTTGAAATCCTTATTGAAGGTGCGAGGCCATCACTCCTGGATCTGGATCAGATCCCCAGCCGCACAGCGGACATCCTCTACTCGCTGAACCAGGAGGTCTTCACCGGCGAGTGTCCGCCATTGCTCGAGGGCAATATTGAGACAATCAGCGATTTCACCGCACTGTTTAATGAGCTGGATGGCTCGCTCATGTTTCTCAGCAGTCCGACTCCAGTCCCGGTCAAACACTACGATGCTGGCAAGCTGCTACAGAGCCGTAAGGACGAATTGGCATCTGTTGGAAAGCGCCTTACACAGCAAAAGCGCCGCGCCAATGATCTTGCCAATAAGACGAAAATGTCAGTCGAGCAGATCGAAGCCACTATTGCTGCTAAGCAGGCTCAGATCGAGAAGGATGAACGCAACATTGCTCTTCTGAAACGCCATGAGTTCATTGAGCAGGAGTTCGTGCGGCTTGGGCAGGAGCACGGCGAGGCCACCGAGCAGTACGCAATTCTTGAGGCTCGTTGTCTTGAGCTCAACCAGCAGCTCGACGAGGCCAACCGTCTGGTTGAGCAGGCCAGGACGGCATTAGAGGCCGCCAAGGAGCGTGAACAATCCATGCTCCGCTGGGGTAGGACAGTCAACGACATCCTGCATTCCCGTCTGGAGTACTTGAATACTGGTTACCAGCGTGCAGAGCGGCAGGAGATCGTGGTAACTCAGAATTTGATGGATACCATCGAAAGTCGCAGCCAAGCCACCACCCGTAGTTTTAACCAGATCAGGTTGCTGGTATCCGATCTTTTGGATGTGGTGGCTCTTGACGATGATGTCGAGCATGCCCATCGCAGCACCATCAGCCTGGAAACGCTAACCAATTTGCATGAGAAGTACCGGGTTCTTTACGGTCGTCTCGATATGGAGGAGAGCAACCATTTCAACCAAGTGGTCCAGCATAACGACGACACGATGATCCAGATTCAGTCGATCAGGCACGCGCGCACGCTGATCAGCACCTTTATCAAGGAGATCGAGAATCACCTGTCGTCAATCAAGGTATCCAACCTCACGGCTGTGGCTATCGACTGCAAGCTCCATCCCCAGTTCGATGAGTTACTGAAGACCGTAGATTCGGTGAATCTGACCGGTGGTGAGCTACCACCACAAGTCCTCTACGACCGTCTGGGGAGTTTCTGCACTCAGTTCGTCGAGTCCGATCAGCGTCGCGATGCCACCCTGAACATGGCTCGCCTGATTGTCAGCGTCGATTACCGCGTCAAGCTTCACGGCAGTGACGAGTACACTGTAGAAGCGCAATCAACCGGCACTTCAGTGATGATTAACTGCCGCCTGCTGGCTTTCCTGCTCAAAGAGTTGCTGCAAGCCGACACCAAGGTCAGCTTGCCGCTGTTCATCGATGAGCTATCCAATCTTGATGATAAGAATCTGCGCTCTGCCCGCGACATTGCCGACGCGGATGGCTTCTGTGTGTTCGGGGCCACTCCTGGCCTGACCTCCGGTATCAGCAAAGTGCTGGGCAACTACATGAATCTCGACTACTTCAACGCAACTGACCAGTCCTACAGCCCGAACCGGACGATTCTTTATACCGGAGTAAGTGAGTCATTGATCGCCCTGGAGTGTCTTGAGGCTGTCGAGCCGGATCTTGCTGCCGAAATGGAAGAGTAGAGGATCTGATGGTCGTCAAAACAGACGTTGCACTGATCAACATGATCCAGAACAAGGGGGTTTTCCTTGATCTGATTGACCACATGGATAAAGTTGGTGAAGGCGAGGAAGTACGCATTGTCATGTACCAGCAGAAGTTACGCGCCCTGCTGGACTCCTTAGCACCGTTACCTAATACGCGGGTTTTGCGTGAGGTGCCGGCCGAGCGGCGCAAACTAGAAAGTGCTCTTTGTGTTGAAAACCTTGAGCGTGTTGGGCTTGTCATTCAGGTAGACAGCGCTCGTGGCGTGATGGTTTTTGCCCCCTTCGTGATCGAGATGTTCCGTCACTTCGACGGAGCGCGTCTGCGTCATTTAAACAGTGCTGATTATGAGTTGATCCGAGCCTCGTTCAATCGACTATACGAAGTGTTTGTCACTCTGCCCTCCCTGAGCAGTGAAGATATCGGTTTTCAGGAGCAGGTGAGCGTGCTGCGCAAGGAGATACGCGCTGCAACCGCCAAGATGAAGGAGTGTGTGGATGCGCTACAGGGCCGGCTCCAACGACTCGGTGAGATCGTCGATCGGATGCGCTATGACGTAATAGATGAGGTGGCTAAGGCTCAGGAAGCCTTGGGGGAGATCAACAACATCTATCTACGCAACATCCTGCCTGCTTTGCAGTTTCTGGGGGAGCACACTGACCTGAAGGGGACTAAGCCTGCTCTTACAGCACTGACCTGCATCGGCGATCAACTGGCTCACTATGGTCACGACAAGCTGGCCAGCTCGGTTTATTACTCCGTCGAGTCGATTCGCTCATACCGGCATGACATTTCGATCATCAGCGGTTCGTTGATGCGCTATGTCCAGCAGAGTGAGGCGCACCGTCGTGCCTATGACAAGATCGAACAGGCTTGGAATCGTCTCTATGGCAGCGTGCGTGAGCTGCATGATGGGAGTTTGAAGGACAATATTTTGCCCAGCACGAACCCTGTCTTCGCCCATCTGAACACTTACTCCGGGCTGAAAATGCGAGTGTTCGAAGCAAAAGTTGAGTGGCCAGACGCTAATCAACGCTTGGCGCTGGCAGAGCATCTGCGCGCAATGCTGCCCAACGTCAAGATCAGCACCGGGAAGATTCACCAGCTCAGCGGGCAGGCCAACGAGTCGGGCGAGCTCAAGCGTCGGCGCGATGCTCGCTTGTTGGCCATCGGTAATCTGGTCGAGGAGTGGGAGCCACGGCTTACCGATGACGCCCATGTCGCCATGCATGAACACCTGAAAGGCCGACTTAAAGGGTACGAGTTGACTGATCTTTTAATGTCGGTGGGCTGGCTGCGCAAGCGAGAAGGAATTCGCCTCATCCCGCACTACCATATCGGCAAACTCGCAACTGACAGCGAGAGCCTGAGGTACTACAAGCTACAAGTGGAGACTGAACATGTTTGACCACGAACCTTCGCTGCCGATTGCACAGGCCAAAGTGATTAATCGAAAGCTGTCTGTAGAGCTGTATGGTCAGCTCATGTACGGAAAGATGATCAACCGCACCGTCTTTATTGATGGTGGCTTGAAATCAAACCCGCACTTCGAGGAGGTACTGAATAATTTCGATCACTACCGCAGTCTCTACGATCTGATTGGTTACGAGCTGGTCATGCGTGATGGCTTTGCCTACATCCGCACCAGTGATGGCACTGATGTCAGAGATGATCTAGCACGCAACATCCAAGGTCTGCTACTGGTGCTGTTTCGGGGAGTATTGGAGTTGGGGTTTACAATGGATGTGTTGCTGAAAAACTCGGCGGGCCTGTCAAACATCCATATCGAGGAAATCGGCAAGGCGGAGGATAAGGTTGAGGTTCTGATAGCGTGTGGGATGAAAAGCGGTGTGTTGATGGAGCACATTAAGAAGCTCGAAACACGCGCCGTTGCATACCGTAACGGGAAGGGGAATTTAGTCTTATCTGAATCAGGCGCTGCTTTTTTTGATGATCTCCTCGGTGAAGGCGATCTCGACGTTTAGGGGGAGCTGACCCTAGAGAGGTACGTATGACAGGGAAATTGAGGGTAACTCAATCCTTGGGAATATGGCCATGCCTACATTGCTGACGCATCAGTGGGTGCCGACCTGACTTACTTAAGGCGAGTTGGGTGGACGCTTACGATTGTCGCCCCTGTACGTACGATGTCCCCACTCGCATGAACAGGGGCTTCTAGCAAACGCTAGCGTCAACGATTGCTTTGTTGGCTAAGCCGGCTCTCGAAGTATTGCGCAGTCTCTTTGTCGGTACAATACAGGTAGCAACCCTTCATCCCGCGTGTCATCAGGGTTCGGTATGTATTTTTGATGATCAGGTCTGTTTCATTTTTCGTGAGGGCAGGTTGCTCTTTCATCATTTTTTTCCAGCCGCGAATCGATTTATCTTGCTTGTCGCGCTCATCCGGGGATGTCACTACCTGACCGTCACGTACGACCAGATCTGGTCCGATAATCACCCCGATGTAGTCGACTTCCAAACCTTGGCAGGTATGAATGCAGCCAACCTGCTCGATGGAGTTTTCAGCGATGATCCATAGGCTGCCATCCTGATCCAGGTTCCATTGGCGTTTGTAGTCACCAATCACGATATCAGCAGCGGTGGGGTCTTTCTTGCTCAACCAAGGCCAGCAATAGCCCGCGACCACACGAGCTTTGTTTCCGTGGTTTTTCTCGTTGATTGCGTCATGCATCGCCTGAGGTGAGTCGAACACCTTAAACTCGTACTCTTGGGTCTCAAGCGTCGGATTTGCCGTCGAGCGAATGCCTAGCGTGTCATCCAGCCATGCCAGGTAACCGTCAGAACCACTGCAGCGAAACTGCGAAGACAGCACGTGTTCTTCAACCACAGCACCCTTGGCGTTCGCAAAGGCGCGAATCGCCTGCTTGCTGCCGATATCGCTCAAGGTTACACGCTGGTCCTCATCAATAAAGAAAATGGAGCATTTCGCTGAGTCAATCAGCTCCTTGATTTGGTTCTCTCCAAGGTTTCCATAAAGCCCGCTTTTCTCATTCAACCGGTGAGCTTCGTCCACGATAAGCGCATCGAATGTGTTGGGCTCAGTGTCGATGAATGCCCCAGAGCCTGAAAAGAAATTCGAGAAATGGCTGCGCTTGATGGTCCCAACCAGTTTGCTTTCGTAGACCTTGCGAGGGGCGGCATTCTTGGAGACGTATTTGCTCATCAGCTTCAATTCGGTGAGCTTCACCAGCAGATTGATAGCCAGAACAGTTTTTCCGGTGCCCGGTCCACCTTCGATGATCATCACCTTGGGTGCTTGGTTCGAGGCCTCGCTTGCCGCCGCCAGCGCCGACTCAAAAATTGCTTTCTGATCGTCAATTAATACGAACTCGGGTTTGCCTTTCATCAACCCTCCAAGGGCTTCGGCTAGCGCCTTGGACGGGCGAATTTTTCCTTCGGACAGCTCGTAAAGAACCTCTTTGTTGTCGCCATGATTTATGTGCTTTTTCAGAAAGGTTCTGAGTTTACTGAGCTCTTCCGGGCCTTTCAGAAACAGCGGAGCCTTGCTGATGTGGGGCTCATAGTGGGCTGAATCTATGACCCCGTCGCTGACGTAGTTATGGAGGTAGGCACAGGGACGGATTTCGATGCTTTTGTCATACACCGCCTCGTTGAAGCCTTCCAACAGTGCTGCATATGACCACACCTGATAGGACGGGTGGATGGTCTCAATGAGGCCGCCACCCAATGCCGTTTTGACGATGGCATCCTTGGTTGTGGCGTTGGCCTTACTCCATTGTTTCAGCTCGATCAGTACGGCCTTTTTTGCCTGGTTTTCGTCGCGACCGGTGAGTAGGAAGTCGATTCGCTTTGACGACTGCGGAATGTGCAATTCAATGGCCAGGCCTGCGTCGCTCGGCAGGCCCTCGTCTCTAAGGACCTTGGCCATGTACGTTAGGGATCCTTGCCAAGACCTGATTTCCGATGTGCCAACGTTCTTGCCGGTAGCTTCCTTGTAATGCCTGAGGATCACCTCCTCAATGTCATCGTTATCGTTGTCTTTAAGAAATTGCTGTTTGGTCGCAGCGTAAACGATCACGGGTTGTCCTTAGATGCGTGTTGGTCAGAGTCGGTCGTACTTTTTGCTGTTGCTTCTGGCTTTATCCACGGGGTACTTCTGGCCATTGGAGGCGAGTTTCCGTGTCACCGCTTCGTTGAGGTCAATGCCGAGTACACTGCTCAGGCGAACCAAGTACATCAGTACGTCCGCCAGTTCATCCTTGACGGCTTGGCCGATTTGATTGTGTCCCAGGAAGTGGTGTAACTCATCATGGCTCTGGCCACTGAGTTTGCCGTTTAGTTGATCACGGCCGACAGCTTGGCCTGTGGATTATCGCTGACCGCTTCGAAGGCCTCCAACTGCATGTAGCGTCTTTGCAGGCACCACTCGTCGTTCTGCTCCAGCAGCATCGCGCCTACCAGCCGTGTGATGGCCGGATCGTTGGGAAAAATCCCCACGACATCGGTGCGGCGTTTGATTTCAGCGTTAAGCCGTTCAAGCGGGTTGGTGCTGTGTAACTGCTGTCGGTGCGCTTTTGGAAACGCCATGTGAGCCAGCACTTCATCCTCGCAGCCGTCCATGAGTGTCGCGATCTTGGGGTATTTTTCGCGCAGTTGATCAGCGACCAAACGCCATTGCTGATGGCATTCGGCACGGCTGTCCTGGGCGAAGACCGTGCGCAGCAGCGCCGCTACCATGGTGCGCTGGCCCTTGCCGACATGGGCCATGGCGTTGCGCATGAAGTGCACGCGACAGCGCTGCCAGGTCGCATTGAAGACCTTGGACACAGCTGCTTTCAGGCCTTCGTGGGCGTCGGAGATGACCAGCTTCACGCCCCGTAAGCCACGTCGCATGAGGCTGCGCAGGAAGTCTGTCCAGAACGGCTCGGCCTCCGATGGCCCAACCCACATGCCCAGGACTTCGCGGCCACCGTCAGTGTTCACGGCCACGGCGATTATTACGGCGACCGAGACGATGCGCCCGGCCTCCCGCACCTTGACGTAGGTGGCATCGATCCAGAGGTAGGGCCAGTCACCTTCAAGTGGCCGATCAAGAAACGCATGAACGCGTTCATCAATCTCGCCTGCCAGCCGTGACACCTGGCTTTTGGAAATGCCGGTCATGCCCATGGCCTTCACCAGCTCATCTACTGAACGCGTTGAAACGCCTTGAATGTAGGCCTCCTGAATGACCGCCGCCATGGCCTTCTCGGCGGTGCGTCGAGGTTCGAGGAAGCCCGGAAAGTAGCTGCCTTGGCGCAACTTGGGGATCTTCAGGTCGACGTCGCCGGCACGGGTTTGCCACAGGCGGTCACGGTAGCCATTGCGGCTGTTTGTCCGGTCTGGGCTTTTGACATCGAAGCCGGCACCGCACAGGCCTTCGACATCGAACTCCATCATGCGCTGGGCAACGAACTGGATCATTTGCTTGAGCAGATCAGCATCTGCCCCTTTCTCAACCAACTCGGTCAATGCGATAGTGGGCTTGGTCATCGTGGTTTCTCTGGTGAAGGTTAAGTCCGCAAACTCAACGTTAGCCAAGAACCACGATGACCATCCTCTTTCGCCCGCAGGGCGCCTTCGGCTGGTTCAGTTACACCACTTCCCGGGACACGATCACACTTTCCGATCAATTTGCCGAGCATCATTGATGCCGGGCCCCTGTTCAGAGCGGCACCATTTCACGAATGCCTGCCACCGATCACAGTGCGCCTTGACCGTGCCGTAGTGGCCGCCACCGAACATGTCCTTAAGCGCCTGCGGCCCTGCGTAGCTCAATTGCCTGCCATAACCGAAATTGCGACCATCGCGTCTGCCTACCAATGCCATGTCGGTCACCTCATCTGCCGTTCTCCGATCCTCGCCCCACGTCATCCCGCCAAGAATGCTGAGTGTTATCAGGGATCAAGGCCCCTGCGACCTGTGGGGATGTCCTCTAACGCGGGACTGGCGGCTCCTTACGTCCGGGAGCAAGGGCATCTCATGATCTGGCCTCCTGAACACCGTTACCAGTGGGCGGGTGGAGGCTGCATTGGCTGACGAGACCAGTGCCGCGAGATCCTGAGCCGGGAGAACGCAGCGGTGCGATGACCGGGGCATGCCTGACTGTCAGTCAGGTGCAGTCCATTCCTTGGTCTGCGGCACCATCATCTACATCGCTGTTGCTGGTGACATCGGCGTTTGTCACGCCAATTGTCACGAGTGGAGTTGCCGCAAAGCCAAGTGCGATGAGGGCTGCAGCAGTGTCAGAAGCGCCCGTCTCTTTCCAGGAGAAAGAGACGGGCGCAGGTTGGCGCAAGATTCGGCCAAGCGGATAGGTTGCTGCAGAGCTGCGAAGTAGAAAGTGCTGTCTGGCGCACGAGGGCCATCATCTGAAGTAGGCATCCATCACCGTGGAGGTGACCGGGCGAGCTGCCGGATGCGAATCGCCCTTGGGGAGAACCACCGGGGGAGCGGCGTGACCTTCAAGGTTCGGGTCACCTGGGGTGCTGTCATCGACAGCCTTTGCACGGCCAGTTCTACGCCTGTGGAAAAACCCGGTCAAGGGCCGAAATTCAGCGCTCTTGGGGGCGTGAAAAGCGGTTATCCACCGTTGGAATTCCATGGTAAATCCTGGACAACGTCGTGGCTTTTAGCTTTTCAAAATAAGGTCCATCCAAACAGGGCGGCTTTGCAGCCCTGTTTGGATGGACCCGCGCTGAGAAGCGGATAAGCGAGGCTGCTTGCCCCGAGTCACGAACGTTCAGCTGTTACCGCAATTCTTGCGCCTGCACAGTGCTAACGAATCGGCACCACATTTTTGTCTCTGACTTGGCCGTATGCAGAGGCGAGCAGGCTGCCGGTGGCGGCTTTCTGGATGTACTCACTCCACCAAGCCATCATCGGCCGCCGTCGCTCAATGTAGTCGGCTCGGTTGTAGGCGCTCCGAACCTCATCCTTGTCGACATGCGCCAGTGCGACCTCAATGAGTTCCGGGTCCCACCCATGTTCATTCAAGATGGTGCTGGCCATCGAACGCATGCCGTGGCTGACCAATCGATCTTGGAAGCCCATACGTTTCAACGCCATGTTGGCAGTCTGGCTATTCGCGTGGGTGCGTGGATTTCTGTCTGCCGGGAAGACGTATTCGCGATGGCCGCTGTGGGTCTTCAGAGACTCCAACAGTGCTACAGCGTGATCGCTCAACGGAATGCTGTGTGGGCGGCGCTTTTTCATCCGCTCTGGTGGGATAGTCCACACACGTCTTTCAAAGTCGATGTCTGCCCAGCGAGTGGTCGCTGCTTCTGCCGGGCGCGTCATGGTGTGCAACTGCCATTCGATCAGGCAGCGCGTGGTCCGTTTGATGCTGGCGTTCGCGATCTCCAGCATGAGCTCGGGGAGCTCTTCGGGTGGAAGCGCAGCCATGTTCTCTTTTTTGGGCTTCTTGAAGACTGCCCTGATGCCGCTGAGCGGGTTGGCGAAGATCAGGCCGGAGTTTACGCCGTAGGTCATGATCTCGTTTAGTCGCTGGCTGAGACGCTTGACCGTCTCCAGGCTGCCTTTCGCTTCGATTGGGCGAAGCAATGCGATCACCATCGGAGCGGTGATCTTCGTCAGTGGCGTCGTCTTCAAATCGGGGAACACATGGAGCGTGAGCGATCGCCAAATGTCCTCGGCGTAGGCCGGGGTGACCGAGTCTTTCTTGAGTTCAAACCAGGCGGTGGCCACGTTCTCGAAGGTGTGTTCGGTTTCCGCGCGTTTGGCTTCATTCAACGTATTGCGCTGCACCTTCGGATCGATGCCCTGTGCGAGCAGCTCGCGTGCATCGACTGCCATCTTTCGTGCGTTGGCCAGTGACAGCTCGGGGTAGGTCCCGAAGCCGATGTTGATGCGCTTCTTGGTCACGGGTTCGCGGTAGTTGAAATTCCACAGCAACGAGCCGTTGCTGCGTACTCGGAGCTGCAAACCGTCACCGTCCGTGAGGACGTAATCCTTGGACGCGGGTTTGACTCCCTTGAGCTGTCGATCTGAGAGGCGGAGAGTTTGAGCAGGCATGAGATTGTCCTCAGGCACTGATTCGGTATTCCAAAGATTAGCACCGGGTGAGCTGGAATACCGTCTGGAATACCAGAACGGCTGGAACTCAAAAAATCTCAAAAGACCGCAGAAGCGCTGGAGGCCGCGTATTTACTGGATCGCAGGCACAAAAAAAGACGTCCGTGGACGTCTTTTTTTGATCATTTGGTGGAGCCGGGGGGATTTGAACCCCCGTCCGCCAGTACTCCGCTGTCGGTACTACATGCTTAGCCGTGTCTACTGATTTAATCCGCAGCCGCCCGACGGGCAGGGTGCTTTGGATGAGTTGGGTAAGTTTTAGTCGCTTCGCCCCCAACGTGCTGCACGACGATCCTGTTCTGTATGACAATCATTTCGGGTTTACAGGCATCCCCTGATGATTGCTGGAGCCGAAGCTACCAGAAGCAATGGGTCAGATTAAGCCGCGAGAGCGACTTCACCGTTCTCCACGCCGAAGGTATTGTCATTGGCAACTATAGAAAGTTGCAACAGTGGATTTACGAGTTCTGTTACCAACTCGGCATGCACCTAGAGTTTCGCTACCGGCGTCGAATCCTAATCGGCCCCACACTCAGCTCTAGCTGAACGTGCCTTTCAGCACGCAAGGCCGAGTATACGCGCTTACGCGGGCGACGTCGACAGAAGGTTCGGTCGCCCGCGTGAGCGCAGGGCCTAGGTGCCGCTGCCACCGGCCGAGCCGCTGCCTTTCTCGGTCTTTTCCAGGCGCTCGAGCACCTTGCTGGTGATGGCGATGCATTCCTTGGTATCGCCTTTCGCCTGGGCGGCCTTGGCCTGGTCCACGTGCTCGGTGATGGCCTTGTCCAGGCCTTCGGAGGTGGCGCCGGCGGTGGCCATGCTGTCGTCGATCTTCTGCAGATTCATGGTGCACAGGTCGTCGGCGGCGAATACAGGCGAGGCCAGCAGGGTGGCGGCCGCGAACAGGGCGGATAGCGCAGTACCTTTCATGGGAGTCTCCTCGTGAGGCCTCGGGAAGGTGGGCCTGATCGGTGGACTGCGTGGCTTTGGGCGGGGTTCCATTGGGTTTGCCGCCCTGGTATCGAGGGGCAAGCCCGCTCCCACGTGTACGGATCACCCACGCCTTGCGCTCCCGGGGTTTTGGCATGCGCAAATAAAAAACCCCGGCACGGGGCCGGGGCTCTTTCATCACGCTAACGCGATCACTCCTGGTTGGCCAGTTTGTGCTCGAGGTAGTGGATGTTGACGCCGCCTTTGCAGAAACCTTCATCACGCACCAGGTCGCGGTGCAGCGGGATGTTGGTCTTGATGCCGTCGACGACGATCTCGTCCAGGGCGTTGCGCATGCGCGCCATGGCTTCGTCGCGGTCCTTGCCGTAGGTGATCAGCTTGCCGATCAACGAATCGTAGTTCGGCGGAACCGAGTAGCCGCTGTACAGGTGCGAATCGACGCGCACGCCGTTGCCGCCCGGGGCGTGGAAGTGCTTCACCTTGCCTGGGCTCGGGATGAACTTCTTCGGGTCTTCGGCGTTGATCCGGCACTCCAGCGAGTGGCCGCGAATCACCACGTCTTCCTGGCGGAACGACAGCTTGTTGCCAGCGGCGATGCTGAGCATCTCCTTGACGATGTCGATACCGGTGACCATTTCCGAAACCGGGTGCTCCACCTGAACACGGGTGTTCATCTCGATGAAGTAGAAACGGCCGTTCTCGTACAGGAACTCGAAGGTACCGGCACCGCGGTAGCCGATCTCGATGCACGCGTCGACGCAACGCTTGAAGACTTCCTGGCGGGCCTTCTCGTCGATGCACGGGGCTGGCGCTTCTTCCAGCACCTTCTGGTGACGGCGCTGCAGCGAGCAGTCACGGTCGCCCAGGTGCACGGCGTTGCCCTGGCCGTCGGACAGGACCTGCACTTCCACGTGGCGTGGGTTGGTCAGGAACTTCTCCAGGTAGACCATCGGGTTGCCGAACGCGGCACCGGCTTCGGTGCGGGTCAGCTTGGCCGATTCGATCAGGTCTTCTTCCTTGTGCACAACGCGCATGCCGCGACCACCACCGCCACCGGCGGCCTTGATGATCACCGGGTAACCCACCTCGCGGGCGATCGCCAGCGCGGTTTCCGGGTCTTCCGGCAGCGGGCCGTCGGAGCCCGGCACGGTCGGCACGCCCGACTTGATCATTGCGTCCTTGGCCGACACCTTGTCGCCCATCAGGCGGATGGTGTCGGCTTTCGGGCCGATGAAGATGTAGCCGGAGTTTTCCACCTGCTCGGCGAAATCGGCGTTTTCCGCGAGGAAGCCGTAGCCCGGGTGGATGGCGGTGGCACCTGTCACTTCGGCGGCGGCGATGATCGCCGGGATGTGCAGGTAGGATTCCTTGGACGATGCAGGGCCGATGCAGACCGATTCGTCTGCCAGGCCCAGGTGCATCAGTTCACGGTCAGCCGTGGAGTGCACGGCGACGGTCTTGATGCCCAGCTCTTTGCAGGCACGCAGGATCCGCAGGGCAATTTCCCCGCGGTTGGCGATCAGAACTTTTTCGAGCTTCCCAGACATCGTTGGCTCTCCGCGAATCAAACGATGGTGAACAGCGGCTGGTCGAACTCAACCGGCTGGCCGTCTTCTACCAGGATGGCGTCGATCACACCGCCGATATCGGATTCGATGTGGTTCATCATCTTCATGGCTTCGACGATGCACAGGGTGTCGCCCTTCTTCACGGCCTGGCCGACTTCTGCGTAGTTCGGCGAAGTTGGCGAAGGCTTGCGGTAGAAGGTGCCGACCATCGGCGAACGCACCACGGTGCCTTTCAGGGCAGGTGCGGCGACAGCGGCTTCAGCGGCCGGGGCGGCAGCGGCGGCAACCGGGGCGGCGGCAGGTGCGGCGGCCATTGGCGCGGGTGCGTAGAACTGCTGGGCGGCCGGGGTCTTGCTGTGACGGCTGATGCGAACGGACTCTTCGCCTTCCTTGATCTCCAGTTCGTCGATGCCGGACTCTTCCAGCAGTTCGATCAGCTTTTTGACTTTACGGATATCCATTAATCAGCAACTCCCAAGGTTCGGTCGGGGACGTATTTTAAAACGTGTCGAAAACGTTTCTTCATGAGCCTCGGCCCGAAAGGGCCAAGGCCTTGTGTCATCAGGGCTGTGCGTTGGCAGCCAGGTGTTCCAGCGCGGACTCCAGGGCCAACCGGTAACCGGTGGCTCCGAGGCCGCAGATCACCCCTACGGCAACATCCGAAAAGTAGGAGTGGTGACGGAACGGCTCGCGTTTGTGCACGTTGGAAAGGTGCACTTCGATGAATGGGATGCTCACCGCGAGCAATGCGTCACGTAATGCGACGCTGGTGTGGGTGAAAGCGGCCGGATTGATCAGGATGAAGTCCACGCCTTCGTTGCGCGCGGCATGGATGCGGTCGATCAATTCGTACTCGGCATTGCTCTGCAGGTATTGCAGATGGTGGCCGGCGGCGCGGGCGCGCTGCTCCAGGTCCTGATTGATCTGGGCCAGGGTGGCGGCGCCGTAGTGCCCCGGTTCGCGGGTCCCGAGCAGGTTCAGGTTGGGGCCGTGCAGCACCAGTAGGGTTGCCATCTGCGATTCCTTGGTTTTGTAGGGCAATTCGACATAGCGCGGCGACTATGCCGCAACAGGCGCTGAGTGTCCAGTTCCCGGCAATAGCCAGCACGATGTCCGAGATTCACGCAAAGTATGTGACCGGATGATTAACTTTGGTCACTCGCCTGCGGATTTTTCAGAGGCTGCGGGAAGTTATAGACCGAGTTGGCCGCGCACGCGCGCCACAACCTGGGCAAAATCGCCGGCGTTTATCTCGCCAATCACCCGATCGCTGGTCATTTCGCTGCCGTTCGCTGCAAAGAACATTAACGCGGGCGGGCCGAACAGGCGGTAGCGGTCGAGCAGGGCGCGCTGTTCGGCATTGCTTTCGGTGATGTCGAAGCGCAGCAGGCGGAAGGCGCCGAGTTGCGCCTCGACCTGCGGCGCGTTGAGCACCTCGTGCTCGATCACCTTGCAGCTGATGCACCAGTCGGCGTACCAGTCGAGCAACACTGGCTGGCCGGCGGCCTTGGCTTCGGCCAGGGCGGCGTCGAGGGCGGCGGGGCGGGTGATGGTCTGCCAGGCGTCGGCCTTGGTCGCTGCGGGGCTGCCGGCCACGGTGGGTGGCGGCAGCGGGCGCAGTGGGTCGCCCTGGCCGCTAAGGGCGCCATACCAGCAGGCCAGCGCATAGACCAACAGCGCCAGGCCAAGCAGTTGCGCCAGGCGCTGGCGTGGGGTCTTGACCACGAATTCCAGGGTGCCGAGGAACAACGCCACCCCGGCGGCCAACAGGCCGATCAGCAGCAGGGTGACGGGCCCCGGCAGCACGCGGCTGAGAAGGCCGATGGCCAGGCCCAGCAGCAGCACGCCGATGGCGTTCTTCACCGTGTTCATCCACGGCCCGCTCTTGGGCAGCCAAGCGGCGCCACCGGTGGCGACCAGCAACAGCGGCGCGCCCATGCCCAGGCCCAGGGCAAACAGTTTCAGGGCGCCGCCCAGCGCGTCGCCGCTGGCGCTGATGTACAGCAGCGCGCCGGCCAGCGGCGCCGACACGCACGGTGAGACCAGCAGGCTGGACAGCACGCCGAGCACCGCGGCGCCCAGCAGCGAGCCACCCTTGGTGCGGTGGGCGAGGCTGTCCAGGCGGCTGCTCAGCGCCTGCGGCAGCTTGAGGTCGAAAAGGCCGAACATGGCCAGGGCGAACAGCACGAAGAATGCGGCGAACGGCACCAGCACCCAGGCCGACTGCAGGCGCGCCTGCAGGTTCAGGCCGGCGCCGAACAGGCCCATCAGGGCGCCGAGCACGGCGAAGCTCGCCGCCATCGGCAGCACGTAGGCCAGCGACAGCGACAGCCCGCGCAGGCCGCCGACCTGGCCGCGCAGCACCACTCCGGAGAGGATCGGCAGCATCGGCAGCACGCACGGGGTGAAGGTCAGGCCGACACCGGCAAGGAAGAACAGCAGCAGCGACTTCCAGGTCCAGCCCTGCTCGCCGCTTGCCGGCGGCGGCGCGCCTTGGCCATCGATGCTCAACCGCTCGGTTTCCGGCGGATAGCACAGGCCCTTGTCGGCGCAGCCCTGGTAACCCACCAGCAGGGTGAAGGCGCGCGCGTCGTTGCGCGGCAGTTCGATGTCGAGCACGCCGTGGTACACCTCGACGTCGCCGAAGAACTCGTCGTGCTTGGCCTCGCCCTGGGGGATGTTCGGCGCGCCGAGCTTGATGTCCGCAGGCTCGGTGCGGAACTGGAAGCGGTGGCGGTAGAGGTAGTAGCCGTCGGTGGCGACGAAGCGCAGCTTGACGGTCTGGGCGTCGGTCTCGATCAGGCTGAGCTTGAAGGCTTCGTGCACCGGCAGGAAGTCGGCGCTGTTGGACGCGGCGCCGAGGGTGGCGCTGGGGCGGTTGTCGAGCAGGCCGCTGGCGAACGCAGGGCTGGCCAGCAGCAGGAACAACAGGAAAAACAGGCGGCGCATGGCGGACTCGCGAGGTGGAACGTGGCGGCATGATAGCGGACTTGGCAGGGCTATGGGCCATCGTGGGGCAAGCCCGCTCCCACGCCAACCGGTCAGCGGGCGCAGAGTGGCAAGCATCACCAGCGTGGGAGCAGTAGTGCGGCGACCCGACTTGCCCCGCGATGGCTTCAGAGCCGGAACGCCCGCACCGCCGTGTTCAACTCACCGCCCAGCTTGAGCAACTGTTCGCCCTGCTCACGCCCTTCGCCAATACGCTGCAGGTTGTCCTCGCCTAGCTCGTGGATCCTCTCGCTGTGATCACGAATCTCGCTCACCGCCCCGGTCTGCTGCGCGGTCACATCGGCGATGCGTACCGCGGTGTCGGCAATGGTGCGAATGGCGCTGACGATCGCGTCCAGCGCGCCATCGGCTGACTGTGCCTGGTTGGCCGTGGCCTCGGCGTGCTCCAGCTGGGTGCGCATGCCGTCCACCGAATCGCGGGCGGCTTGCTGCAGGCGGTCGATCAGCGCCTGGATCTCGCCGGTGGCGCCAGTGGTGCGCTGCGCCAGCGAGCGCACTTCGTCGGCCACCACGGCGAAGCCACGGCCCATCTCGCCGGCCCGGGCCGCTTCGATGGCGGCGTTAAGCGCCAGCAGGTTGGTCTGCTCGGCAATCGCGCGGATCACCGTGAGCACGCCACCGATGGTCGCCGACTCTTCCGCCAGTTGCTCGATCATCCGGGCGTTGCCTTGCACCTCGTCGACTAGGGTGCGCAGGCCGGACAGGCTCTGGCCGATCACTGTCTGGCCCTGCTCCACGGCCCGGCCGGCGTCGCGGCTGGCCTCGGCGGCTGAGCTGGCATCGCCGGCCACCTGCTGGATGGTCGCCTCCAGCTCGCCCAGGGCGTCGCGGATCTGCGCCGTGTCGCCGGCCTGGCGTTCGGCGCCGTCGTGCAGGGCGCTGCTCATGCCGGCCAGGGCATGGCTGCTGCCGGCCACCTGTTCGGCGTTGTGACGGATAGTGCCGACCAGCTCCACCAGGTACTGGCGCAGGCGGTTCAGCGATTCCTGGATATCGTGCAGCTCGCGGTTGGTGCGGCCCAGGGTGATGGGCTGGGCGAAGTCGCCCTCGGCCCAGCGCGACAGCGCCGGCGCCAGGCTGGTGAGGGTGCGTGCCAGGCGACGCTGCAGGGTGTCGATGAGCAGGGCGATCAGCAGGATCAGGCCGATCATCAGGCCCTGGATCAGCCGTACCTCGCCAGCGATGGTGGCGTGCAGGCCGCGTACCTCGGGCTCGAGGCCGGCGATGGCCTGTTGCACCGCCTCCAGGCGCTCACCGGTGCTGGCGGCCAAGGTGGCGCGGCGCTCGATCTGCTCGCGGGTACGTTGCAGTTCGGCAGGGTAGCGGCTGAGCAGGCTGTGCAGCTCGCGTTTCAGGCCCACGGCGACGTCTTCCTGCTCGGCGCTGGCTTGCGACTCCAGGCCCATCATCGCGGCGAAGTCATCGGCATTGGATTCGGCGGCGCGGGTCACCCCCAGCAGCGGCAGGCCGTCGATGGCCTGGGCCTGGGCGGCGATCTGTTGCAGTTCGCGGTCCACTTCGTCGGCCAGCTCGGCGCGGCCGCTGCTGACCAGCTTGTCGCGGGCCAGGGACAGGCGGCCCAGGTGCAGCGAGGCTTCCAGCAGCGGTGTCAGGTAGCGGCCAGCATCGGCGCTGCCGCTGTCGCGGGCATAGCCGGCCAGTTGCTCGAGGTTCGCCCCCAGCTCCCGTTCGGCTTGCAGCAGCAAGGCCTGGGGATCGCCAGCCAGCTTGCCGGCGGCGAGCAGTTCGTTGGCGGTGAAGCCCTGCAGGCTGTCCAGGCTCGGGCGCAACTTGGCCGACAGGGGCTCTGGCCAGTCGGCCAGGGCGGCCTGCAGCTGTTTGTTGGCCTCCATGGCCGCCGCGTGGCGCAGGGCGTCGCCGCTGCCCAGGTAGGCCTGGATATTGCGCGCGGCATCGTTCTGGAACTGCTGGGACAGGCCCAGGTAGCGCTCCATCAATTGATAGGGACGTTCCAGGGCGCGTTGCGACCACCACAGGGTCGCGCCCAGGGCGATACACACGGTCACCAGCAACAGGGTGTTGAAATTGGTCAGCCACTTCAGGCGCATAGCCGCGAACTTCCTGCGGAGGGGGAGTGGAGAAGTCGGGCCTGAAGTTATTGCGATTTTGTGACGAGGTGATGACGACGGCGGGTTGGCGCCATAAAAAAGTGGCACAGTGCCGGTATTGGTGCCGGGTATGGGCAACTGCGTAGTTTTCCTGCGCCGACCTCTCGCCGGCAAGCCGGCTCCCACCCCGAGCGCGCCGCCCTCAGTCCAAGCGCCATCCCTGTGGGAGCTGGCTTGCCAGCGATGAGGCCATTACAAGCAACACAACGCGGATGGGGTGGGTGCTAAGGCTCGACCCGCACCACGCAGTTGCGCCCGGCGTGCTTGGCGCGGTACAGCGCCTCGTCCGCGGCGCTGGCCATGGTCAGCGCGTCGAGTTGCTCGTCCAGCTGCACCACCCCGGCGCTGAAGGTGCACTGCAGGTCGTGGGGCTGGGCCGGGTAATGGATCTCGGCAAAGCGTCGGCGGATTTCGTCGAGCACCTTGTGCGCCGCTTCCAGTCCGGTATTGGGCATGACGATGGCGAATTCCTCGCCACCGTAGCGGCCGATGAAGTCGGTCTTGCGCAACCGCTGCTTGAGGAACAGCGCCAGGCTCTTGATCACCCGGTCGCCCATGGGGTGGCCGTGGCGGTCGTTGATCTTCTTGAAGTGGTCGATGTCGAGCATGGCGAAGCTCAGGGGCTGCACTTCGCGGCGGGCGCGGAAGCTGCAGTCCTCGAGCAATTGCAGGATGTGGGTGTGGTTGTACAGCCCGGTGAGGCTGTCGCGCACCATCCGCGCCTTGAGGTGGCGGGCGCGGGCGGCGCGGTTGCGCACGGTGGTCACCAGGTGCCGCGAGCGGATCGGCTTGGTGAGGAAGTCGTCGCCGCCCTCGCTCATGGCGTCGAGCTGCTTGTCCAGGTCGTCCTCGGCCGACAGGTAGATGATCGGTACGCTGACGTAGCGGTCGTTGTGGCGGATCACCTTGGCCAGTTCCGGGCCGGTGCACGCGGGCATGTACATGTCGAGGATGATCAGGTCGGGCTGGAAGTCCGCCAGCTCGCTCATGGTGCGGATCGGCTCGGTGAGGGTGCGGGTGATGATCCCGGCGCTGTTGAGCAGGCGCTCGGTGTGCAGGGCCTGGGCGCGGGAGTCGTCGATCACCAGCACGCGGAACGGGTCGTACTGGGTGGCGCTGGTCAGCAGTTCGAGTTTTTCCAGCAGGCTGGAAGCATCCAGGGTGCCGGTGAGGAACTCCTGGCCGCCGGCGCGTACCGCGGCCAGGCGGGTCGGGGTGTCGGTTTCATGCAAGCAGAAGAACAGCAGCGGCACCGGCTGCTCCAGGCCTTGCTGGGCCTGGGCCGCCAGTTGCAGGCCGATGCCGGTGCCGGTGAAGTCGACGTCCATGACGATCGCCGATGGCAGGCGCTCGCTCATCGACGCCTGGAACGCCTCGGCGCTGCACAGCGCCTGCACGGTGAGGCCGAAGAACTCCAGTTGCTGGGCCAGGCGTTCGGCGCGGTCGTGGTCCTGCAGCACGATGTACACCGGTTTGCGCAGCGGCGGCAGGGGCACATTGTCGAGCTGGTCGCCCTTGCGCAGGCCGGTGCGCGACAGGCGCTGCATCAGGCGGTTGAGTTCGCTGATCAGTTCCGAGTTCAGGCGCGCGCTGTTGGCTTCGATGGCGCGCAGGGTCTGGCCGATGGCCGTTGACAGGCTGCCATGCTCGGGCTGCTCGAAGCGTTCGGCATAGCGCTGCAGGCGCAGGTTGGCCTCGCACAGCTCGCCCAGGTCGCCGCTGGACCACTCGCCACGCTGCAGGCGCTGCCAGATCTCGAGGATCTGCCGGGCCTGGTGGATCACCCGCTGGGCAAAATGCTGCTTGAGGCGTTCGTGGCTCGGCTCGGCTGGCTGGGTCATGTCCTGACTACTTATGAGTGGGAGGGTGCAGGTTCAATGATGGCTCTATGCTAGCACTGCTTTTCCGACAAGCGAGTGCCTCGGGTCAACAAAGTGTTAAGGGACGGTAATTCAGTTGCTGACCTGTTGGTCGCTTATACGAATGGCGGCGTCTGCTTTATAGTGCTGTCACCTGGGTTTGTCGTGGCACCCTGGCCGAGGCCTGTGGTCCAAACCCTGAACCGTTCGTGACTGATTAAGGACAATGCCATGCTGGATTGGAAAAACCGCGAGGCCAAGGCCGAGCCCCGCGAGCGGGTCGAAACCCGCGGCGCCGCTACCCGTAGCTACGTTGGCGGCCTCTGGAGCCGTGCCCTGGGCACCCTGATCGGCCTCTACCTGCTGGTGTGCATCGGCCTGGGCTGGTACTGGAGCCAGGAGCCCGAGCTGTTCCCGGTGCAGCAGAATGCCCAGGCCGCCGCCGAGCGCAACGGCCAGCAGATGGTGGTTGGCTATACCACCATCGAAACCCTCAAGACCGTCGCCGGCACCCTGCTCGACAAGCCGGGTGGTTACATCTCCAACGACCGCTTCCCGCCAGGGCTGTGGATGGACAACATGCCGAGCTGGGAATACGGCGTGCTGGTCCAGGTGCGTGACCTGTCCCGCGCCCTGCGCAAGGACTTCGCCCGTTCGCAGTCGCAATCGACCGAGGACGCCGACCTGGCCAAGGCCGAACCGCGCTTCAACTTCGACAACAAGAGCTGGATCCTGCCGTCGAGCGAGTCGGAGTTCGAAGAGGGCATCAAGTCGCTGAACCGCTACCAGGTGCGCCTGGCCAAGGGCGACCAGGGCGCGATCTTCTACACCCGCGCCGACAACCTGAACAACTGGCTGGGCGACGTCGCCACCCGCCTGGGCTCGCTGTCGCAGCGCCTGTCGGCCAGTGTCGGCCGGGTCAAGCTCAACAACACCCTGAAGACCGAGTCCGTGGCCCCGGGGCAGGCGCCGCAGGTCGACGAGGAAGTGGTCGAGACTCCATGGCTGCAGATCGACAACGTGTTCTACGAAGCCCGTGGCCAGGCCTGGGCGCTGTCGCACCTGCTGCGCGCCATCGAGGTCGATTTCGCCGACGTGCTGGCGAAGAAGAACGCCACGGTCAGCGTGCGGCAGATCATCCGCGAGCTGGAAGCCTCGCAGGAAGCGCTGTGGAGCCCGATGGTGCTTAACGGCAGCGGTTTCGGCATGTGGGCCAACCACTCGCTGGTGATGGCCAACTACATCTCCCGGGCCAACGCCGCGGTCATCGACCTGCGCCAACTGCTGTCCCAGGGCTGAGATGCCGGTCAATCCTGCCGAGGTCGCGCACCGCGCGGCCTCCGACGCCGAGCTGGTGGCCTGGGTCGATGAGCATGACCAATTGCTCGGCGCCCTGCCACGGGCCGAATTGCGTGAGCGTGGCCTGATCGGGCGCTGTACCTTCATCCTGCTGTTCAACAGCGCGGGCGACCTGTGCGTGCACCGGCGGACCCTGAGCAAAGCGCTGTATCCCGGTTACTGGGATGTGGCGGCGGGGGGAATGGTCGGGGTGCAGGAGTCCTATGCCGAATCGGCGGCCCGGGAGCTGGCGGAGGAACTGGGGGTGAGCGGCGTCGAGCTGCGCTTCCACGAGACGTTCTACTTCGAGCAGCCGGGCAACCGCCTGTGGGGCGCGGTGTTTTCCGCGGTATGGGACGGGGCGTTGCGCCTGCAGCCCGAGGAGGTCAGCGAGGCGCGGTTCACCAGTGTAGAGCAGGCCCTGGCGGAAAGTGCAACACTGCCGTATTGCCCGGACTCGCTGGTGGCGCTGCAGCGTTACCAAGCCGCTTCAGCGTGACGGCATAAGGCCTCATCGCCGGCAAGCCGGCTCCCACCTTGACCGCGGTGGCCTGGAGCCAAGCGCCGGCCCTGTGGGAGCTGGCTTGCCAGCGATGAGGCCGCCACAGGCAATAGCAGTCACTTGCTCCCACAGGTTTCGGAGCCAACCCGCAATGAAGTCGCAAAACTTTCGTAAAATGGCGCAATCCTGTACTTAGCAACAGGCAGATTTATCGTTACACTGCGCGCCCTTTTCGGGCTGCCGCACAACCTTGCGGCAGTAGCGCCGCCCCTGCCAGAGTGGGGCATCGCGGTCGGCTCCCGCCGACCAGTTTTTTGTCCTCGGCACAGAGGAACAAAAGTGGCCAAGAAAGCTTCTTCCTTTTCCGCCCTGGGCGGTCTCGTCTTTTCCACCGATGCCGGTCGGCACTGTCCCGACTGCAGCAAACCGGTGGACGACTGTATCTGCAAGCAGCAGGTCATCCCCGAGGGGGATGGCATTGCCCGCGTGCGCCGTGAAAGCAAAGGCCGTGGCGGCAAGACGGTGACCACCATCACGGGCGTCCCCCTGGCCCTGGAACCGCTCAAGGAGCTCGCCAGCACGCTCAAGCGTCGCTGCGGCACCGGTGGCGCGCTCAAGGATGGGGTCATTGAAATCCAGGGCGATCACGTCGAGCTGTTGCTCGCCGAGCTGATCAAGCAGGGTTTCAAGGCGAAGAAATCCGGCGGCTGAGTGCAGCCGCGCGATTTTTTGCCCAGCGCTTTCTAAACTCGTTCCCGTGGGCAGGGTCTATGCCTGACACGGAAGAATCGTCATTTTCAGTATTTACACTGCCAGCGCCCCGAGGTGGGGCAGTGTTTCGACTTTTCATACAGGGGACTTGAATGTCCGTACGACGCACACGCAAAGACGATGGTAGCCAGTGGACCGTGGCCGACAGCCGCAGTGTTTATGGCATCCGCCATTGGGGCGCAGGTTATTTCGCCATCAATGACGCCGGGCGCGTCGAAGTGCGCCCCAACGGCCCGGACAGCGCGCCGATCGACCTCTTCGAACAGGTCCAGGAACTGCGCCAGAGCGGCCTGTCGCTGCCGCTGCTGGTGCGTTTCCCCGACATCCTGCAGGACCGCGTGCGCCAGCTGACCGGCGCCTTCGATGCCAACATCGCGCGTCTGGAGTACCAGAGCCAGTACACCGCGCTGTACCCGATCAAGGTCAACCAGCAAGAAGCGGTGGTCGAGAACATCATCGCCACCCAGAACGTCTCCATCGGCCTGGAAGCCGGCTCCAAGCCCGAGCTGCTGGCGGTGCTGGCGCTGGCGCCGAAGGGCGGCACCATCGTCTGCAACGGCTACAAGGACCGCGAGTTCATCCGTCTGGCGCTGATGGGCCAGAAGCTCGGCCACAACGTGTTCATCGTGATCGAGAAGGAGTCCGAGGTCGCCCTGGTGATCGAGGAGGCCGCGGAGCTCAAGGTCAAGCCACAGGTCGGCCTGCGCGTGCGCCTGTCGTCGCTGGCGTCGAGCAAGTGGGCCGACACCGGCGGCGAGAAATCCAAGTTCGGCCTGTCCGCCGCCCAGCTGATCTCGGTGGTGCAGCGTTTCCGTGACGCCGGGCTCGACCAGGGCATCCGCCTGCTGCACTTCCACATGGGCTCGCAGATCGCCAACCTGGCCGACTACCAGCACGGCTTCAAGGAAGCTATCCGCTACTACGGCGAATTGCGCGCCCTGGGCCTGCCGGTCGATCACATCGATGTCGGTGGCGGCCTGGGCGTCGACTACGACGGCACCCACTCGCGCAACGCCAGCTCGATCAACTACGACATGGACGACTACGCCGGCGTGGTGGTCGGGATGCTCAAGGAGTTCTGCGACGCGCAGGGCCTGCCGCACCCGCACATCTTCTCCGAGAGCGGCCGCTCGCTCACCGCGCACCACGCCATGCTGGTGATCCAGGTGACCGACGTCGAGAGCCACAACGACGAAGTGCCGACCATCGAAAACAAGGAAAGCCTGCCCGAGACCGTGCAGTGGCTGGCCGACCTGCTCGGCCCGACCGATATCGAGATGGTCACCGAGACCTACTGGCGCGCCACCCACTACATGGGCGACGTGGCCGCGCAGTACGCCGACGGCAAGCTGACCCTGGCCGAGAAGGCCCTGGCCGAGCAGTGCTACTTCGCCGTGTGCCGTCGCCTGCACAACTCGCTCAAGGCCCGCCAGCGCTCGCACCGCCAGGTGCTGGACGAACTCAACGACAAGCTGGCCGACAAGTACATCTGCAACTTCTCGGTGTTCCAGAGCCTGCCGGACACCTGGGCCATCGGCCAGGTACTGCCGATCATCCCGCTGCACCGCCTGGACGAAGAGCCGCTGCGCCGCGCCGTGCTGCAGGACCTGACCTGCGACTCCGACGGCAAGATCAACCAGTACGTCGACGAGCAGAGCATCGAGACCAGCATGCCGGTGCACGCGGTCAAGGAAGGCGAGGACTACCTGCTCGGCGTGTTCCTGGTCGGCGCCTACCAGGAGATCCTCGGCGACATGCACAACCTGTTCGGTGACACCGACTCGGTGAACATCTACCAGAACGCCGATGGCAGCGTGTACCACGCCGGTATCGAGACCCATGACACCATCGAGGACATGCTGCGCTACGTGCACCTGTCGCCGGAGGAGTTGATGACCCACTACCGCGACAAGGTCGCCAGCGCCAGGATCACCGCCCGCGAGCGTACCCAGTACCTCGACGCGCTGCGCCTGGGGCTGACCCGCTCCTCGTACCTGTCGTCCTGATCGTACTGGGCCGCCGCGCGGCCCTTTGGCATGGTGCCGCCGCGCGGCCCTTTGGCATAGTGCCGCCGCGCGGCCCTCTGGCACACGGCTGCCGCCACGGTTGATCACCTGTGGCGGCAGCCTTCAGGCTTTGTTGCCCAAGTGTTCGACAAGCAAGGCGGCGTAGCCAGGCAACGCGCTGAAGTCCCGCGAGCACAGCAGCAAGCTGCGCTTCGCCCAGGCCTCCTGCAAGGCGACCCAGCGCAGCGGCAAGCTGTGCTCCCAGCGTCGCACCGAGGTCAGCGGGACCACGGCCACCCCCGCGCCACCTCCGACCATCCTGATCACCCCATCGAATCCTTCGGCGCGAACGCGCACCTGCATCCGTCTTCCCAGGCGCAGGGCCTGCTCTTCGAGATGCAGCGCCAGGGCGCTGTCGGCACCCAGCCCCACATACCCATGGCCAAGGCTGGCGTTGAAGTCTGCCCGGTCGCTGGCGGCCAGCGGGTGCTCGCGCGGCATCACCAGCACTAGCGGATCGTCGCGAAACGGTCGTGTCTGCAGGGTTGCGCAGGGCGCGGCATTCGAGACGATGCCCAGGTCCGCCATGCCCTGGCTGATCGCCTGGACGATATGCAGGCTGGGCAGTTCCTGGATATCCACGCTTACCCCCGGGTGCTCGGCCAGGTAGCCGGCCAGCAGCTCCGGCAGGTACTCGGTCAGCGCCGCCGTGTTGCACAGCAGGCGCACCTGGCCGTGCAGGCCCTGGGCATAGTGCCCGAGGTCGAATTGCAGGCGCTCGACCTGCTGCGCGATCAGCCGCGCATGCTGCAGCAGGGCTTGGCCGGCGGGCGTGGGCAGCACGCCGCGGCGGTTGCGTTCGAGCAAGGGTATGCCCAGCGAGGCTTCCATGGCGCGAATGCGCGCACTGGCGGCCGGCAGCGAGAGGTGGCTGCGCCGGGCGCCAGCGGTGATGTTGCCGCTTTCGAGGGTGTGCTGGAACAGCTTGAGGTCGATCAGGTCGAAATGCATCTGCCTCTGTCCTGGCAAGAGTCTGCCTGAGTATATGGCAGATTTTCAGCGTGCTGGCCGCACGGCAGGATGGCGGTCATGAGTACCTTCCTGGCGTTTTATCAGAACATCGGTCCGGCGCTGTCATTGCTGGTGATCCTGACCTTCTTCCTGGCCGGCGCGGTCAAGGGCGTCATCGGCCTCGGGTTGCCGACCGTCGCCATGGGCTTGCTTGGCCTGGCTATGCCCCCGGCACAGGCAGCGGCGCTGCTGATCGTGCCATCGACCTTGACCAACCTCTGGCAGCTGGCGGCCGGCGGCCATCTGTTCGCGCTGCTGCGCCGCCTGGGCGGGATGCTGGCGATGATCTTTATCGGCACCTTGCTGGGCAGCGCCTGGCTGGGGATCGACAGCGGTCCGTGGGCGGCCCATGGCCTGGGCGCCGCGTTGCTGGTCTATGCCCTCTATGGGCTGGTCGGCCCAGGGCTGCGCGTGGCCCCGGCCAGGGAGCCCTGGCTGGGGCCGCTCTGCGGGTTACTCACCGGTGTGGTGACGGCCGCCACCGGCGTGTTCGTCATGCCCGCGGTGCCCTACCTGCAGGGCCTGGGCCTGAGCCGTGACGAGCTGGTCCAGGCGCTGGGCCTGTCGTTCACCGTCTCGACCCTGGCCCTGGCGGTCGGCCTGGCCGGGCAGGATGCCCTGGGTGGCCAGGCGCTGGGGGCTTCACTGCTGGTGTTGGCGCCGGCGTTGCTGGGCATGTTCGCCGGCCAGTGGCTGCGCGGACGGATCAGCGCAGCGCTGTTCAAGCGCTGCTTCCTCATCGGCCTTGCGCTGCTGGGCGGGCACCTGCTGGTCAACGGCTAGCGGACGAAGCGCTGAGCATGTCGATCATCTGGATGTCGAAATCGCGCTCCAGGTAATCCATGCGTTTATCGAAGAATGCACGCATATGCGGCAGTGCCGAATGCACGTCCAGCGCGTCCTTGTTTGCCCAGACCTCGAAAAACACGAACAGGGTCGGGTCTGCCTTGTCGCGCAGCATGTGGTACTCGATGCAACCCGGCTCCTGGCGGCTCGGCTCCACGTAAGGACGGAACAGCTGTTCGAAGGCCTCGGCCTGCTCCGGGCGGGTCTTGGCTTTGAGGATGAAGGCGTATTGCTCGGTCATGGGGAAGCGCTCTGTAAGGGGAGTGAGCAAATTCTAAATCAACAATATGTTTACCATTCGTGATTTGCAGGCAAAAGAATTTTGCCCAGCCCTGGCTGTTTCCCGGGTGCCCGGTTGCCTAACCTGCCGGCAACTTCACTTACAGGGCTGACCCTCCCATGAAAAAGATTCTCCTGCTCAATGGCGGCAAACGCTTCGCCCACTCCGATGGCCGTCTCAACCAGACCCTGCACGATGCCGCACTGGCCCATCTGGACCGCGCCGGTTTCGATGTGCGGGAAACCTTCATCGACGGCGGTTACGACGTCCAGGCCGAGGTGGAGAAATTCCTCTGGGCGGACGTGGTGATCTACCAGATGCCGGGTTGGTGGATGGGCGCGCCATGGACCGTGAAGAAGTATATCGACGATGTGTTCACCGCCGGCCACGGCAGCCTGTACGCCAATGATGGCCGTACCCGCTCCGACGCCTCGCAGAAGTACGGCAGCGGTGGCCTGGTGCAGGGCAAGCAATACATGCTGTCGCTCACCTGGAACGCGCCGCAGCAGGCGTTCGATGACCCCAGCGATTTCTTCGAGGGCAAGGGCGTGGACGCGGTGTACTTCCCGTTCCACAAGGCCAACCAGTTCCTCGGCATGACGGGCCTGCCGACCTACCTGGCCGTCGATGTGATGAAGCGGCCGGATGTGCCGGCGGCGCTGGCGGCTTATGAGCAGCATCTGGACCAGGTGTTTGGCAAGGCTCAATGACAGCGCGGCTCCAACTGTCTTGTTGTTCCTGCACGGGCCTCTCGCCGGCAAGCCGGCTCCCACAAGATGGCGCATGGCTCAAGGCTGAAGCGCACGGTGTGGGAGCCGGCTTGCCGGCGAAAGGGGCGCGTAGCGGCCCCTTGCGCGGTTGCTGCCCAACCGCTATGAATCACGGCATCCACCTGCCAAGGCCATCCGCGTGAAAACCCGATCCGAAGAACTCCAGGTATTCGTCGCCGTCATCGACAGCGGCTCGATCTCCGCCGCTGCGGAGCAGATCGGCCAGACGCCCTCCGCAGTCAGCCGCACCCTGTCGCGCCTGGAGGGCAAACTCGGCACCACGCTGGTCAACCGCACCACGCGGCGCATGGACCTGACCGAGGAAGGGCGTTTCTTCCTGGAGCGCGCCCGGGCGATTCTCGAGCAGATGGACGACATGGAAGAGCGCCTGTCGCTGAACCGCCAGACCCCGACCGGGCGCCTGCGCATCAACGCCGCCGCGCCGTTCATGCTGCACGCGATCCTGCCGTGGATCGGCGAGTTCCGCCAGCAGTACCCCGGCATCGAGCTGGAGTTGAACACCGACGACCTGATCATCGACCTGCTGGAGCAAAGCACCGACGTGGCCATCCGCATCGGCGAACTGGCCGACTCCAGTCTGCACGCCCGTTCGCTCGGCTGCAGCCCGGTGCAGGTGCTTGCCAGCCCCGACTACCTGGCCCGGCACGGCACGCCGCAGCGGGTCGAAGATCTCGAGGCCCATTGCCTGCTCGGCTTCAGCTCCCTCGAGTCGCTCAACCAGTGGCCACTGCGCCATGCCCAGGGCGACCGCTGGGCAATCCGCCCGCAGCTGGTCGCCTCGAGCGGCGAAACCCTGCGCCAGCTGGCCATTGCCGGCGAGGGCATCGTCAGCCTGTCGCACTTCATGACCCACGAGGACATCCGCGCCGGCCGCCTGAACGTGATCCTGGCCGAGCACAACAATGGCTATCGCCAGCCGATCCATGCGGTCTACTACCGCAACACCCAGCTGGCCCTGCGCATCCAGTGCTTCCTCGATTTCATCCAGAAAAAGCTGGCCGTCTACGCCTGCTGAGTTGCCTGAACGCGACAGGGTCTGCCCGACGGCGGCGCGAAACGACCGGGGTGTTTGCTTAGTTACAGGGCTTCGGCCTTAATGACTGATCAACAAAAACAACACCAAGGAAGTGCGCATGCGTATTGTCATGTTCCAGCCCCTGGCCCTCGGGGCCGCGATCCTGAGCTGCTCCTCTGCCTTCGCCGTGACGCTGGAAGGCGGCGCGGTGGCCGCGCCTGATCAATATGGCGCACAGGTGGCCACCGACATCCTCAAGAAGGGCGGCAACGCGGTGGACGCCGCCGTCGCCACCGCCTTCACCCTGGCCGTGACCTACCCCGAGGCCGGCAACATCGGCGGCGGTGGCTTCATGACCCTGTTCGTCGACGGCAAGCCTTACTTCCTCGACTACCGCGAAGTGGCGCCCAAGGCCGCGACCAAGACCATGTACCTGGACGACAAGGGCGAGGTGATCGAGAACCTCAGCCTGGTCGGCGTGCGCGCCGCCGGTGTGCCGGGCACGGTGATGGGGTTGTGGGAGGCGCACCAGAAGTTCGGCAAGCTCGAGTGGAGCGAGCTGCTGACCCCGGCCATCGGCTATGCGAAGAACGGTTTCAAGATTGCCCAGAAGCAATACCAGTACCGTGACGACGCCCAGGGCCTGTTCAAGACCGCGACCAATTTCAACGACTACTTCGGCAGCATGAAGGTCGGCGAGCTGTTCAAGCAGCCAGAGCTGGCGCAGACCCTCGAGCGCATTGCCGACAAGGGCGTCAGCGAGTTCTACCAGGGCAAGACCGCCGACTTGCTGGTGGCGCAGATGCAGGCCGACAAGGGCTTGATCAGCAAGGACGACCTCAAGGACTACAAGGCCGTGTGGCGTGACCCGATCGCCATCAGCTGGCGCGGCAACGTGGTCTACACCGCGCCGCCGCCAAGCTCCGGCGGCGTCGCCCTGGCCCAGCTGCTGGGCATCAAGGAAGACCGCGCGGCGGACTTCAAGGGCGTCGAGCACAACTCGGCCAAGTACATCCACCTGCTGGCCGAGATCGAGAAGCGCGTGTTCGCCGACCGCGCCGACTATCTCGGCGATCCGGCCTTCACCAAGGTCCCGGTCGACCAGCTGGTGGCCAAGGGTTACCTGGCCAAGCGTGCCGCCCAGGTCAACCCGAACGCGATTTCCGCAACCGACCAGGTCAAGCCGGGGCTGGAGCCGCACCAGACCACGCACTTCTCCATCGTCGACAAACAAGGCAACGCGGTGAGCAACACCTACACCCTCAACCTCGACTACGGCAGCGGCGTGGTGGTCAAGGGCGCAGGCTTCCTGCTCAACGACGAGATGGACGACTTCAGCGCCAAGCCGGGCGCGGCCAACGCCTTTGGCGTGGTCGGCGGCGACGCCAATGCCATCGCGCCGGGCAAGCGCATGCTCTCGTCGATGAGCCCGAGCCTGGTGGCGCGTGACGGCAAGGTGGTGCTGGTGCTGGGCACCCCGGGCGGTTCGCGGATCTTCACCTCGATCTTCCAGGTGATGAACAACCTGTACGACTTCGGCATGCCGCTGGAGAAGGCCGTGGCGGCGCAGCGCGTGCATCACCAGTTGCTGCCCAAGGACACCATCTACTTCGACAGCTATGCGCCGCTCAAGGGGCAGGTGGCTGATGACCTGAAGAAGATGGGCTACGTGCTGGAGGACCAGGGCTGGGAGATGGGCGACATCCAGGCGATCCGGGTGACCGGCGAGAAGCTGGAGACGGCGTCTGATCCGCGTGGGCGTGGGGTGGGGATGATCGTCAAGTAACAGCAGTCGGGGCTGCTGTGCAGCCCATCGCCGGCAAGCCGGCTTCCACAGGGATAGCGCTTGACTTGAAGGCAGCGCGGTCGGTGTGGGAGCCGGCTTGTCGTGGCGACGAACCGCGGCGATGGGCCGCGCAGCGGCCCCGTTGTTACCTATGTCAGACGCGGAACTGGCTGACCAGGGTCTGCAGGTGGCCACCCAGGCGCGCCAGCTCGACGCTGGAGGCGGCGGTCTCGTCGCTGGCCGCGGCGGTCTGTTCCGACACGTCGCGCACGTTGAGGATGCTGCGGCTGATCTCTTCGGCCACGGCGCTCTGCTGCTCGGCGGCGGCGGCGATCTGCTGGTTCATCGACTGGATGTTCGACACCGTACGGGTGATGCTCTCCAGCGAACCACCGGCCTTGCGTGCCAGCTCGACACTGCTGTCGGTCAGGTTGCGGCTGCCGTTCATCACCTCGGCGACCTGCTGGGTGCCGTGCTGCAGGCTGGCGATCAGGCCTTCGATTTCCTCGGTGGACTGCTGGGTGCGCTGGGCCAGGCCACGCACTTCGTCGGCGACCACGGCGAAACCACGCCCGGCCTCGCCGGCACGGGCCGCCTCGATGGCGGCGTTGAGCGCCAGCAGGTTGGTCTGCTCGGCGACCGACTTGATCACGTCCATGACGCTGCCGATCTTCTGGCTTTCCTGCTGCAGCAGGGTCATGGCCTCGGTGGAACGGTGCACTTCGTGGGCCAGGCGCTCGATCTGGCTGATCGCTTCACCCACTACCTTGTCGCCAACACGGGCTTCGTCGTCGGCGTTGGTCGCGGCATGGGAGGCTTGTTCGGCGTTGCGCGCGACTTCCTGCACGGTGGCGGCCATTTCGTGCATGGCGGTGGCCACCTGGTCGGTCTCGACCTTCTGGCTGTTGGCGCCGGCGCTGGTCTGCTCGGTCACCGCCGACAGCTCCTCGGCGGCGCTGGCGATCTGGGTCACGCCGTCGCGGATGCCGGTGATCAGGTCACGCAGGGTGGTGCCCATGCGTGCGATGCCTTGCTGCAGGGCACCCAGTTCGTCGCGGCGGGTGACGCGCAGTTGCTGGGTGAGGTCGCCGCTGGCGATGCGGTTGACCACGTCCATGGTCTCGCGCAGCGGGCGGGTGATCTGGCGGGTGATGATGAACGCGGCGAGCACGCCGACCAGCAGCGCCAGCAGGGTGGCGGAAGTCTGCAGGCTGCGGGCCTGGACGCTTTCGGCGTCACGGCGCTCGATCTGGATCTTGTACAGCTCGTCGCTGCGCTTGACGATGTCGGCGCCCTGCACGGTCATTTCAGCACGGGCCACGCCAATGGCGGCAGTGGCGTCGCGGAACTGACGCACGGCGTCGCGGTAGGCGAGCACGGCGCTTTCGAATTGCTGGATGCGTGAGGCTTCGGCCGGCAGCTGGCGCTTGAGGCTGTCGATTTCGTTGAGGGCGTTTTCCAGCTGGCGCAGGGCGGCCTGCTCGGCTTCGCTGGTCAGGTCGGCGATGTAGCTGCGCACGTCCAGGCGCACTTGCACCAGCTGCTGCTTGGCCTTGCTGATCAGCAGGTACTGGGCCAGGCGGCTGGCGTCGCTTTCGCTGCTGGACAGCACGGTGCTGCCGATTGCCTCGATGGCGTCATTGGCGCGGGCCGCGGCCTGGTTCATCGACTCACGGGCGGCGAGGGTGGTCTTGTAGCCCTGGCGCATCTTTTCCAGCGAAACCCGGTATTCGCTGATGCTCTGGCCCTGCTCGCGCAGCAGCTTGAGGTTTTCGGGGCTCTTGAAGGTGTTGACCAGGTGCTGCTGCTGGCTGCCGAAGGCGTCGAGCTTGGCCTGGACGTTGGCCGCCGAGGCGTCGTCGCCGTTGGTCAGCATCCACTGCAGACGGGCCACGCGCAGGTTGGTCAGGTCACTGTTGAGCTGGGTGATGTCGCTCATCCAGTTGCTGCGGTCGATAAGGCTGCCCAGGCTGTTCCAGCCGGTCAGGGCCAGCAGGCCGGTCAGGACCAGGACCAGGCCGAAGCCCAGGCCGAGTTTGAGGTTGACGCTGATATTGGCGAACCAACTGTTCATGCACGCTCTCCCAGAGAATGATTTCGCTCACTTGATCTCAAAAGCTGGGCGTTGTTGTTGTCAGATAGCCCACAGATTTGTGTAGGACTTATCGGCAAAGAGGGGAGAAGCTGAAACGCTTTTTCAGCAAATTTGTAACTTGTTGAATACGTTTATGTTTTTGACGTTGTCATTCGCGGGTGAGCCGGCTCCACGGCAGGAGCCGGCTCGCCGCCGATGGCGATTTCAGAGGCTACGCGCGCTGAACGTGTCGCACTGGTTCAGGTCGCCGCTGGAAAACCCGGCCTTGAACCAGCGCACGCGCTGCTGCGAGGTGCCATGGGTGAACGAGTCGGGCACCACGCGGCCCTGGCCCTGCTGTTGCAGCCGATCGTCACCGATGGCGTTGGCGGCATTCAATGCCTCCTCGACGTCTCCCGGCTCCAGCCAGTTCAGGCGTTTCTGCGCCTGGTAGGCCCAGACCCCGGCCAGGCAGTCGGCCTGCAGCTCCTGGCGCACCAGCAGGCCATTGTCGCCTTCCATGCGCTGGCCATTGCGCCGTGCGGCGTCGACCTTGGCCGAGACGCCGAGCAGGGTTTGCACGTGGTGGCCGATCTCGTGGGCGATGACATAGGCCTGGGCGAAGTCGCCGGCGGCTTTGAAGCGGGTTTCCATTTCGCGGAAGAAGGTCATGTCCAGGTACACGCGCTGGTCGCCGGGGCAATAGAACGGCCCGACCGCCGAGGAGGCGAAGCCGCAGGCGGAGTTGACCTGGCCGCTGAACAGCACCAGCTTGGGGTCGCGGTACTGTTTGCCGGCCTGGGCGAACAGCGCCTTCCAGGTGTCCTCGGTGTCGCCGAGGACCGAGGCGACGAACTCGGCCTGCTCGTCGTTGGCCGGCGGTGCCTTGCCGTCGACGTTGGCCGGGGCGGTCTGTTGCTGTTCCATCTGCCCGGCCAGCTGGCCGAGGATCTGCAGCGGGTCTTGCCCGGTGAGCCAGCCAATGCCCACGATCAGCAGGATGGCGCCGAGCCCAAGGCCCTTGCCGCCGCCGAAACGCATGCCGCCGCCACCCCCTGCGCCGCGGGCATCGACCACGTTGTCGCTGCGTCGGCCTTTTCGCCATTCCATGTAGAGCTCTCCGGTTGCTGAAACATGAAGTCCAAGATTAGTTCAGCGCTGACCGAGGTGTATCCCCCGTCGCTGATGCATAACCAAATGGTTATGCCATGGACCGCTGAATTCAATATTCATCCCTTCGCACCTGCCGGAAACTGCAAGTCCGCCTGCCACGCCCAGGCGTTCGATAATTCCAAGAGAGGAAACCGGCATGCCCGCCCAGGACACCAGCCGCTTCGTGATCCGTGATCGCAACTGGCACCCCAAGGCCTTAACCCCCGACTACAAGACCTCGGTGGCGCGCTCCCCGCGCCAGGCGCTGGTCAGCATCCCGCAGTCGATCAGCGAAAGCACCGGCCCGGACTTTTCCCACCTGCGCTTCGGCGAGCACGACCATGACCTGCTGCTCAACTTCAACCAGGGTGGCCTGCCCATCGGCGAGCGCATCATCGTTGCCGGGCGGGTGGTCGACCAGTACGGCAAGCCGGTGCCCAACACCCTGGTGGAAATGTGGCAGGCCAATGCCGGTGGCCGTTACCGGCACAAGAACGACCGCTACCTGGCACCGCTGGACCCGAACTTCGGCGGTGTCGGCCGCTGCCTGACCGACCGCGACGGCTACTACAGTTTCCGCACCATCAAGCCCGGCCCGTACCCCTGGCGCAACGGCCCCAACGACTGGCGCCCGGCGCATATCCATTTCTCCATCAGCGGCCCGTCGATCGCCACCAAGCTGATCACCCAGTTGTACTTCGAGGGCGACCCGCTGATCCCGCTGTGCCCGATCGTCAAGTCGATCGCCAACCCGGACGCCGTCGAACGGCTGATCGCCAGGCTCGACATGAGCCATGCCAACCCTATGGATTGCCTGGCCTACCGCTTTGACATCGTCCTGCGCGGCCAGCGCCAGACCCACTTCGAAAACCGCTGAGGAGGCCCGTCATGCCTATCGAACTGCTGCCGGAAACCCCTTCGCAGACTGCCGGCCCCTATGTGCACATCGGCCTTGCCCTGGAGGCGGCCGGCAACCCGACCCGTGACCAGGAAATCTGGAACTGCCTGGCCCGGCCCGATGCCCCGGGCGAGCATATCCTGCTGATCGGCCAGGTGTACGACGGCAATGGCCACCTGGTGCGCGACTCGTTCCTGGAGGTGTGGCAGGCCGACGCCGAGGGGCGCTACCAGGACGAGTACCACCTCGAGAACGCCTTCAACAGCTTCGGGCGCACCGCCACCACCTTCGATGCCGGCGAATGGACCCTGCACACGGTCAAGCCGGGGGTGGTGAACAACGCCGCAGGCGTGCCGATGGCCCCGCACATCAACATCAGCCTGTTTGCCCGGGGCATCAATATCCACCTGCATACCCGGCTGTACTTTGATGACGAAGCCGAGGCGAACGCCAGCTGTCCGGTGCTGAACCTGATCGAGCAGCCGCAGCGGCGCGAGACCTTGATCGCCCGGCGCTGTGAAGTGGACGGCAAGACGGCGTACCGCTTCGACATCCGTATCCAGGGCGAGGGGGAGACGGTGTTCTTCGACTTCTGATGCCCCCGGTCGGCAAGCCCGGCAACACTGGCCGGGCTTGCCGCTTGTACTAATGAGTTACGACTAGTCCTTTCGTGTCGTATCGCTGCGCGCGTCGTCAAACCACTGAAATTCTGGTTGTTTTCCCGCCCTCATTGCCCCTGCCACAGGTACTAACACCAAGTTGTGAGCTACCCGATTCGGCGCCGTGCGCTTTCACTGCTGTTGTGAGCAAAACAATCAGCAGCAGCGGGAGTCCTTCCATGAACACTCAAGCGTGGATCAAGGCGGCAACGGCGCTGACGATGGCCGTGAGTCTGGGCCTTGCCGGTTGCAGCAGCGGCGGCGGCGGGCATCACAGCGAGGTCGATGGTTCGTCGTCCGATGGCGGCGCAGGGGCCGGAGCCGGTGGTGGCGGGGGCGATGGTACGGGCGGCAGTGGCAGTGGCAGTGGTGGTGGCGGTAGCGGTGGCACCACGTCCCCGGGTGATGGCAGCGCCGGTACCGGTGGCGGCGGCGGTGGCGGCACTGGCGGCGGCAGCACGCCTGGTGGCGGTGACGGCGGCACGGGCGGTGGCACCACACCCACTGCGCTGGTCACCGGCCAGGTGGTCGACCAGTTGGGCAATACCGTGTCCGGGGTCGGTGACGGCGTGAGCAATCTCGGCCAGGTGATCGGTGCGCTGCCCATTGCCGGCAATACTTCTTTGAGCGGTGGTGTGGGCACGCTGGTGTCCTCCGCCGGCAACGCTGTGAACAGCGTCGGAGGCGGCTTGAGCGAGGGCCTGGGGCAACTGGGTACCGGCAACAATGCCGTGGGCACCACGGTGGGCGTGGTCGGTGCGGCCACCGCCGACCTAGGCGGCGGTGTCTCCGGCCTCGGCCAGGGCGTGGCCGGGCTGGCCAGCAGCGGGCCGGTCGAGCAGGTGCCGGTGGTCAACCAACTGGTTGCCGGGGCCGGCCAAGGCGTCGACCGGGTCGGCCAGGCTGTGACCATGCTCGGTGACACCCTGTCGCCGGTCGGCACCAGCGGCCCGCTCGCCGGGGCGACCCAAGGCGTGAGCGATGCCTTGGTGCCGGTGGTCTCGCTGGTGGAAAACACGGCGGCCAATGCCACGCGGCAGACCGGGCTCGCCGGCCCGCTGAACCAGGCGCTGAACCAGACTGGTGGTGCCCTGAACCAGGCCGGCCAGCAACTGGCGGGTAACGGCAACCCGTTGAGCAGCACGCTCGGGCAGGCGGTGGCCAATACCGGCACCGCGGTCAGCACGGCGAGCGGGCTGGCCCCTGTTACCGGCGGCCCACGCAGCGGCCTGCTGGAAACCGTCGGCGGCGTGGTGGCCGGTGCCGGCAGTGGGCTGACGGCAAGCACCGCCAGCCCGACCGTGAGCGGTATCGGCGGCACTTCGGTGCAGGCGGGCAATACCGTCGCCAGCCTGGGCACGGTGCTCGGTGGCAACGGCGTGGCCAACAGTGCTGCCGGGGCGCCGGTCGCGGCGCTGACCCAACAGGTGGGCAGCGGCCTCAACCCGGTGGTCGCCGGTGTATCCAGCGTGACTCAGCAAGTCGGCGCCAGTACCGGCGTCGGCGCACCCGTGGCGGGGTTGCTGAACCAGGTCGGCGGCGCGGTGGGCTCTGCCGGTACGCAACTGGCCGGTGCCACAGGCAGCCCCGTCGTCAGCCAGGTCGGTGCGACAGTGACCGCAGTCGGGGCCACGCTCGGTCAGGCGGGCACCTTGGTCAATGGCGGCGGCACACCGGTCAGTGGTCTTGGTGGCGCGCTGAGTGGTGTGTCAGGGGCTCTGGCAGGCGGGCAGCGCTGACGCCACGGGCTACGCTCAAGGTGAGTGAGACCGACCGGCGCGCCGTTCGCCGGTCGGTCATCCAGCCATCCGTGGATCATGGAGTGTCCGAATGCGCCGATTGCTGCTGACGATGCTGGGGCTGTCCGCAGCCTGCCTGGCCCGGGGCGAACCCCTGCCGAGTTTCCTCAACAGCAACGAGACCGAACGCCGCCTGCCCACGCCCAACCTGCCGGTGGATGCCTACCGTCCCGACCAGCCCGGCTTGCGTGTGCCCAGCGTGGACACTTCGCGGCAACCACCGTTGCTGATGAATACCCGGGTGGCGGTGCGCAAGGTGCGTTTCGAAGGCGGCACCGTCTACCCCCTGAGCGATCTGCGCGAGCATTTCCAGCCGGTGATCGGGCGCGAGGTCACGCTCGCCGAGCTGATCGAGACCACCCGCCGCCTCACCCAACGCTACCAGCAGGACGGCTACCTGCTGTCATACGCCTACCTGCCACCCCAGGACTTCGCCGATGGCCGGGTGCGCGTGGTGCTGGTGGAAGGCTACATCCACGACTATCAGATCGAGGGTGATATCGGCGCGGCGCGGGCCTATCTGGAGCAACTGCTGGACCGGCTCAAAGCCGAGCGTCCGCTGACCCGCGAAAGCTTCGAGCGCTATACCAGCCTGGCCGGGCGCATCCCCGGGGTGACGTTCCAGGCCCAGGTGCCGCCCCCGGCGACCACCGACGGCGCGACCCGCCTGCTCGCCCAGGTCTCGCGCAAACCCATCACCACCACCCTGAGCCTCAACGACGGCAGCCGCGACGACCTGCAGGCGCTGCTGGGCGCCAGCAGCAACGCGCAGACCCGCTTCGCCGAACAATTGAGCGCCAGCGTGCTGGTACCGCCCGGCGAGGACAAGGAGCATTACTACCGCCTCGACTACAGCCAGTTCCTCGATGCCGAAGGCTCGAAGCTGCTGTTGTCGGCTTCGCGCTATCGCAGCGACCCCAAGGCGCGCATCCGTCTGGACAACGGCATCGACCTGACCCAGCACCGCGAGAACGAACGCTACTCGGTGGGCATCAGCCAATCGCTGATCGCCTCGCCCAGTGAATGGCTGGAGGTGGTCGGGCGCTTCTACGTGGTCAACGACCGCATCGATTACCAGGTGGTGGGCTTCCCCCTGCGCCTGGACAGCGAGACCGACATCCGCGCGCTGTCTTTCGAAGGCGACTGGCGCAAGGCCGAGGCGCGCCGCCTGCGGATTATCAGTGCCGGTGTCTACCAGGGGTTGGATCGCCTTGGCGCCAACACCAATGCCGACTACGACCTGGACTTCCTGCGCCTGCGGGTCTCGGGCGTGCAGAGCGACAACTTCAGCGACAACTGGCAGGGCGTGGCGTCGGCGGCGGCCTACTGGAGCAACGACAGCCTGCCCGACAGCGAGCGGGCAGTGTTCGGCGGGCAGAACTTCGGGCGCGGCTACCCCAGCGACCAGGGCTCCGGTGACAAGGGCTGGGGGCTGGCCTACGAGCTCAACTACAGTTTCCGGCGCGACACTGGCTGGCTCAAGGTCGTGCAGCCCTACGTGGCGCTCGACACCGCGCGGGCCTGGTTCAACGCGCTGGACGTGCGCGACTCGAAGATGTCGTCGGCGGCGCTGGGGCTGCGCTTTGGCGATATGCGCTACTACAACATCGCGGTGGAGGTGGCCAAGCCGATGTCGGACATGGCGCTGGACAGCTTCAACCGGCGGCCACGGCTGAACCTGAGTTTCAGTTATCAATTGTAAGGGGGAGCTGTGGCCCCCCATCGCCGGCAAGCCGGCTCCCACACTGACCGCGCACCGTCTCAGGTCGAGCGCTTTCCTTGTGGGAGCCGGCTTGCCGGCGATGCGCCGCGTCAGCGGCGCCTTCTGTAAGGGCGTTGTACGGTGCCAAGTCCGGCGTTATTTCACCGCCTGCATCAACGGCTTGGGAAACAGGTTCTCCAGCGTCTCGAGCAGGCGGGCGTGATAGATCGGCTTGCGGAACAGGTCGAGTACCTGCAGCCGCAGCAGGTCGCTGACATCGTCCATGTCGGCATGCCCGGACATGACGATCACCGGCAAATGCTGGCGCGCGGTATGTTCGCGCAGGCGCTGGACCAGGCCCAGGCCACTTTCCTCGGGCATGCGCAGGTCGGTGATCACCAGGGCGACATCGGGGTGGCGGGTCAGCTGTTGCAGGGCGGACCTGACCGAAGTGGCGGTGTGACAACAGAAACCTTCGTTTTCCAACAGCTCGGCCAGCTCCAGCAAGGCCTCCTCCTCGTCGTCCACCAGCAGGATCTGTTGACGCAAGGAAGAGGTCGGCATGCTTGGCTCCGGGCGGTTGGACTACACGTCTCGCTGGCGCGGTGCGGTCACTGGGTGATCGCGGTCTGGATCTTGGTCATGATCTCCGACACTTCGGTGGAGATGGGTGTGACGAAGCCGGCCAGTACCACGGCGACCATGGCCGCGATGACCGCGTATTCGATACCGGAGGCGCCGTCCTTGCGCTGGAGGAAGGTCTTCACGTGGAGGAGGATCTGTTGCAGCAGCATGGCACGTCTCCTTGCGCTCGATGGGCGCCGGTCGGAGGGGCTTGATAAGTGATACCCCTTTGCCATCAGAGCATCGCCAAGCCGTGGCGGCCTGCAAATGTAAAAAAGCATTAATCCAAAAGTATTGGTTGGAATTGGCGGCGCTAAGTTTTTGTTTTGTCGGTGCGTCAATTTCGTGGCTCGAAAAAACCAGCACAGGTAATGGCGAAAGATTGCGCCTCAGCTACCGTCCAATAGCGAAATAGTTACTTTTTGCCATCATTGGTCCCGGGCGTAAGGGAGAGCGCAGATGAGCAGTCGCCTGACCATGATCCTCGCCGGCCTGTTCCTGCTCGCGGCCTTGCTCGCGGGGTACTGGGGTCTGCGCCTTAGCCGTCCGCCCGAGCCTGCGCCGGCACCTCTCACCCCACCCGGCGAGGCCGCCATCCCGGCCGCTGTCGTACCCGCCGCGCCCCCGGAACCCCCACGCTCGCCCATCGTGGTCCTGCGCAGGGCGGTCGCGGCCAACACCCCCTTGAGCGAGGAGGATGTGCTCCTCGAACGTCTGCAGGTGGTGCCGGCCGGTGCTTTCCAGCAACTGGACCAGGTGCTCGGGCGCAGCAGTGCCCGCCCACTTGCTGCGGGCAGTTGGCTCGACGAGTCGAGTTTCCAGGCTGGCGGCCCCCTGGCGCGGATGATTCGCCCCCACGAACGGGCGGTCGCGGTGGCCATCGACGATGTGATAGGTGCCGCCGGGCAACTGCGCCCAGGCGATTATGTCGACGTGCTGCTGTTCCTGCGTGAAGAAAACAACAACCCGCAATCCTCCGCCCAGGTCGTGCTGCCGGCCTTGCGCGTGCTGAGCGTCGACCAGCAGACGGGCCTGGCCAACGATGGGCGTCCGGCCCAGAGCGCCGAAGAGCAGAAGGCCCGCCGCGACCAGCAGTCCATTGCCAGCAACCCTGTGCGCACCGTGGGCCTGGCTGTGCCCGAGGCCCTGGCCAGCCGGCTGATGCTGGCGGCCCAGGCCGGGACCCTGCGCCTGGCGGTGCGCAGTGCCGACGAGCCGCTGCTGGCCGGGTACTGGTCCGGCCAGGATGCCAGCCCGCAACTGGAAACGGCCAACCGCAACCTCTACCGCTTCAGCCAGCTGTCCCAGGTGCCCCTGGCCAGCCAGGCGGCGGCCGCGGCGGCTGGCGCGCCGACCATGCAGATCATCCGTGGCGCGCAGAACGGCGACAACAACAAGACTCCCTGAACCGGCAAGGATGCGATCCATGCGTAGTTCTTTGCGTGTTACTCCACGAGGCAACTGGCTGGCCCCGGCGCTGCTGGCCCTGGCCTTGCTCGCACCGACGGCGCAGGCGGCCGCGACGGGTTGCGCGGCCTTCGGCCAACTGCCCTCGGTCATCGAGATGGATCAGGGCCTGCAGCAGGAGCTGCGCCTGCCGGTGGCCATCACCCGGGCGGCGGTCGGCGAGCCCAAGGTGGCCGATGTGCAGCCCAGCGGCGAGCGGGCCGTGCTGCTCACGGCGGTGGGGCAGGGCACCACCAGCCTGATGCTGTGGACCGACTGCGTCGCCCAGCCGCACCGCGCCATGCTGTTCGTCAAGGGCCGGGCCAGCGCCGACATGGCAGAGGCCGCGCAACTGCCCACGGCCCAGGAGGACCTGCCCGTGCAGGTGCAGGCCGATATCCGCTTCGTCGAAGTGCGCCGCCTGAAGTACAAGGAGGCCGGCGCTAGGTTGTTCTTCAAGGGCTCGAACAACAGCCTGATCGGCTCGCCCAATACCGTGCCCAACACCGTGGTGCGCCCCGGCTACGTGCCGGGCGTCGCCACCGGCACCAACCCGGTGACCTACGCCGATGTGCGGCCCGGCATCCCGCTCGACAACGACGTCTTCAACATCGTCTGGGGCGGCGGCAGCAGCCGCTTCCTGGCGATGATCAACGCCCTGGAGAACAGCGGCTTCGCCTACACCCTGGCCCGCCCCAGCCTGACCGTGCTCAGCGGCCTGACCGCGAGCTTCCTGGCCGGCGGCGAGATCCCCATCCCGGTGCCCAGCAGCGGCAGCGACAACGTGTCCATCGAGTACAAGGAGTTCGGCGTGCGCCTGGCGCTGACCCCGACCGTGGTCAGCCGCAACCGCATCACCCTCAAGGTGGCGCCCGAGGTCAGCGAGCTCGACTACAACAACGCGGTGGTCATCGCCGGTACCCAGGTGCCGGGCCTGAGCGTGCGCCGCACCGACACCAGCATCTCGCTGGCCGATGGCGAGAGCTTCATCATCAGCGGGCTGATCAGCAGCAACGTACGCTCGGCCGTGGACAAGATGCCGGGCCTGGGCAACCTGCCGATCATCGGCGCGTTCTTCCGCCAGTCGGCGCTCAACCGCGAAGAGACCGAGCTGCTGATGATCGTCACCCCGCACCTGGTCCAGCCGTTGGCCGCCAATGCGCGCCTGCCGGAGCTGCCGGGTGAGGCGCTGCGCACCTACGACCCCAGCTGGGGCCGCCTGTTCTTCATGGAAAACGGCAATTTCGAAGGCCGTGGCGGGTTGTCCCAATGAGCGAAAGCCTGAACCAGACCTACCTGGCCCTGACCCGCAACGACGAAGACCTGCACTGGCTGCAGGGCGCGTTGGCACCGCTAGGGCAGGTGATCGGCGCCAGCAGTCCGAACCTCGACGAGTTGCTGGCGCTGGTCGACATGACCTTCAGCAACCTGGTGTTCATCGGCCTGGACCGCGAACAGCTGATCGGCCAGTGCGCGTTGATCGAGGGCCTGCTGGAAGCCAAGCCGATGCTGGCCATCGTCGCCCTCGGCGACGGCATGGACAACCAGCTGGTGCTGCACGCCATGCGCGCCGGCGCCCGCGACTTCGTCGCCTACGGCTCGCGCGCCAGCGAGGTGGCGGGGCTGGTGCGGCGCCTGGGCAAGCGCTTGCCGACGGCCACCAGCAACCCCAGCCTGGGCGGCCTCACCGTGCTCTACGGCGCCCAGCGTGGCGCCGACGGCGCGCTGCTCACCACCCACCTGGCGCGGGTGGTACAGGAGAGCGGGCAGCAGACCCTGCTGCTCGACCTCGGCCTGCCCCGCGGCGACAGCCTGGCCTTGCTCGGCCTTGAGGCGTCGTTTCATTTCGGCGATGCCCTGCGCCACCTGCGCCGGCTCGACGCCACCCTGATCGACAGCGCCTTCACCCGCGACAAGGGCGGCCTGCGCATCCTCGCCTATGCCGACAATGACGAGGCCCTGCAACAGTCCAGCGCCGCCGAGCTGCACATGCTCCTCGGCGCCCTGCGCCAGCACTTCCAGCACATCGTCGTGAACCTCACCGGGCAGGCCGACAGCGAGGCGCTGCGGACCCTCGTCAGCCACTGCGACAAGCTGATCGTCTACACCGACCAGAACATCCTCGACTGCCGGCGCAACCTGGATGTGCTCGAGCAGTGGCGCGACCGTGGCATCAAGCTCGAGCACGCCAGCCTGCTGGTGGACCGCTACCTGCGCCAGGTGGCGCCGGATGCCGAGGCCCTGGCCAAGCGCTACGGGCTGCCCTTGATCAAGGTCATGCCCTACAGCCCGGAAGTGCGCCTGAACGCCAAGAACCAGGGCCTGAGCCTGTTCGAACTGGCCCCGCGTGAAAGCCTTACCCAGGCCCTGCGCGGGCTTGGCGAGCGCCTGGCGCGGCGCTCGGAAAACCTGGCGCCGCCGGGCCAGAGCTGGCTGCGCCGGCTGTGGGGCAACCGATGATCAGCGAAGAACCCTTTGGCGGGCCCCGACACGCGGCCAGTGACCCGCAGGCGCTCAAGCGCGCCTTGCACCGGCACGTGATCGATGCCATCGAGGACAGCGGCCGCAATCTGCTGGAGGGCGCGCGGCCGGTGCTGGCGCAGTTCGTCCTCGAGCAGGTGGGTGACTATGTGGCGCGTCTGCGCCTGGCCCTGTCGCGCTACGAGATGGAGCGCCTGGCCGAGGAGATCGTCGACGAGCTCACCGGTTATGGTCCGCTGGAGGTGCTGCTGCGCGACCCGAGCGTGACCGAGATCCTGGTCAACGGCCCGTACCGGGTGTTCGTCGAGCGCTCTGGCTTGCTGCAGCAGACCGACCTGCGCTTCATCGACGCGCACCATGTCGAGCGGGTGATGCAGCGCATCCTGGCGCCCCTGGGCCGGCGCCTGGACGAGTCGTCGCCAATGGTCGATGCGCGCATGCCCGACGGCAGCCGGGTCAACGCGATCATCCCGCCGGTGGCCCTGGACGGGCCGTGCCTGTCGATCCGCAAGTTTCGCCAGGACATGCTCAAGAGCGCCGACCTGCTGGCCACCCGGGCCATCGACCAGCCCATCTACGACTTTCTCGAACGCGCCGTGGGCCGGCGTTGCAACATCCTGGTCAGTGGCGGCACCGGCACCGGCAAGACCACCCTGCTCAATATCCTCAGCCAGATGATCGCGCCCCAGGAGCGCCTGGTGACCATCGAGGACGTGGCCGAACTGCAGCTGCACCACCCCCATGTGGTACGCCTGGAAACCCGCCCGCCGAATGCCGAGGGCCACGGCGAGATCAAGGCCAGCGAGCTGATCCGCAATGCCCTGCGCATGCGCCCCGACCGCATCATCCTCGGCGAGATCCGCGGCGCCGAGGTGCTTGATGTGATGACCGCGATGAACACCGGCCATGACGGTTCGATGAGCACGGTGCACGCCAACACCGCCCAGGACGCCTTGCTGCGCCTGGAGACCCTGGTCGGCCTGACCGGCCGGCAGATTGCCGAGAAGACTCTGCGGCAGATGATCTGCGCCGCGCTGGACGTGGTGATCCAGCTGACCCGCCTGGCCGATGGCCGGCGCTGCGTCAGCGAGGTGCTGGAAGTGGTCGGGGTGCGTGACGATGTGTATGTCACCAACACCTTGTTCCGCCTGGACCGGCGCAGTGGCGAAGGCTTTCTGCGCGAGGCGCCGAACCCCGCCGGCGGCAAGCTGCGCCACGAAGGGGTGCTGTGATGGGGCCGCTGCTGCTGGCCCTGTCGCCCCTGTGCCTGGGCATGGCCTTGCTGCTGTGGCGCCTGGGCCTGTACAAGCGCGGCGAAGAGCGCATCCTCGACCGCATGGGCCGGGCCTACCGCGCCGTGCGCAGCGGCACGGCCCGGCGTGACTGGCTCGACCCGCTGTTGCAGCGGGCGGGGCTTGTCCATGCCGATTTCTCCCCACGGCCCTGGTTGCTGGGTTGGCTGGCGCTGACCGTACTGGCCGGCGTGCTGGCCGGCTGGGTGGCGGCGCTGATGGTGCTGGCCGGCCTGCCTCTGCTCGGCCACCTGTACCTGAGTTGGCGCTGCCGGCGGCGCCTGCAGCAGATCGTCCAGCAGTTGCCCGGCCTGCTCGACTACAGCGTGCGCAGCCTCAAGGCCGGGCGCACCCTCAACGAGGCGGTGCTCGGCGGCGTCGACAGCACCCGCGAGCCGTTGCGCTCGGCGATGCTGCGGGTGCGGCGCAACGTGCAGCTCGGTGTGCCGCTGGAAGATGCCGTCAGCGAGTTCGCCGAACTCTACGGTCAGGCCGAACTGCGCATGTTCGCCCTGGGGCTGCGCATCAACCAGCGCCACGGCGGCAACGCCAGCGAACTGATGGAGAACCTGATCAAGCTGATCCGCGAACACGAGCAGGGCGACCGGCAACTGCGCGCCATGACCGGCGAGACCCGCATCACCGCGTGGATCCTCGGCGCGCTGCCGCTGGTGATGGTCGGCTACTTCCTGTTCGCCAACCCCACCTACCTGCTGGCCATGTGGCGCGACGCCAGCGGCCAGATGATGCTGCTATTCGCCTTTGTCATGCAGGCGGTCGGCTGTCTGGTGCTGTGGCGCATGATGAGGAGCCTGTGACCATGGCCTTGATGCTCAGCGCCCTGTGCCTGTTCGCCGCGTTCGCCCTGCTGGCCGCGCAGGCCATCGGCCAGTGGCGCGCTCGCCAGCGCGTGGCGCGGCGCCTGCAGGGGCGGCTGGACCGTGACGAGCGCCTGGGCGACTGGTTGCAGTGGCTGGGCAGCAGCCCCTGGGGGCGGCGCCTGCAACGGCTGGACGGCGAGACCCAGGCGCTGCTTGACCGCCTGGGCTGGCGGCGCAGCCGGCAACGCGCACTGTTCGCCGCCGTGCAGTTGGGCTTGCCGTTGCTGGCGGTGGGCGTGGCGCTGCTGTTGGTCCATGGCCTGCCCGGGGAAAACCGCGGGCACTGGGGCGTGCTGGTGCTCTGTGCGCTGGGCGCGGGCTACCTGTTGCCCAAGCGCCTGCTGGTCGTGGCGGCGGCCCGGCGTCAGCGGCGCATCGCCGAGGAGGTGAGCCTGCTGATTCCGTTGCTGCGCATCCTCTTCGAAACCGGGCTGGCGGTGGAGCAGGCCCTGCGCGTGCTGGCCCAGGAAGGCCGCAGCCTGGTGCCGAACATCAGCGACGAGTTGCGCCTGGTGTTGCAGCGGGTCGATTCCGGCCTGGCCCTGGGCCCGGAGCTGGAAAAGACCGCGCGCCTGCTGGCGGTGGACGAGTTCATCGACACCTGCGTCATCCTCCAGCAACTGCTGGTGCAGGGTAGTGGCTCGATGAAGTCGTTGCTGGCGCTCAAGGAACTGCTTGATGACCGGCGCCTGACCGGCCTGCAGGAGCGGGTGTCGAAGATGTCGGCGAAGATGTCGGCGGTGATGATGCTGTTCCTGTTCCCGGCCCTGCTCATCGTTCTGGCCGGGCCAGGGTTTTCCGCCCTGGCGCGGGCCTTGGGTTCATAAGCATCGAACATTCGGGCATTGATAGGGGAGACGCACAATGAAAGCCATCCTGACGTTCATCAGCCTGCTACTGCTCAGCGGCTGCGCCGGGCAGCCCCCCGAAGGCCTGGCGCGCCTGCTCGGCGGCGGCACCTGTGGCAAGCCCGACGCCGACCAGCAATTGAGCCTGGACATGGCCGACCAGATGATCAGCGAAGGTCGCCCGCACGCCGGGCTGGCCCACCTGGAGCAGTTGCCCGATCAGCTCGACCAGGTGCGCCTGCGCAAGGCCAAGGTGCTGCGCCTGCTCGGGCGCGCCGAGGCCGAACCGCTCTACCGCAGCCTGCTCGGCGGTTGCCTGGCCGCCGAAGGCGAGCACGGCCTGGGGCAACTGGCCTCGGCCCGTGGTGACGACCCCCAGGCCCTGCGCAACCTGCAACGGGCGGCGCGGCTGGCGCCCACCGACGAGAAGGTGCGCAACGACCTGGGTGTGGTGCAGATGAACCTGGGCAATCACCAACAGGCGCGTTTCGAATTTCTCACCGCCATCGAGCTCAAGGACGACAACCCGCTGCCGGCCATCAACCTGGTGACCTTGTCGCTGGTGCAGGACAACTGGCGCCAGGCGGAGGACCTGGTCAATCGCCTGCACCTGAAGCCCGAGCAGTTCGCCGAGGCCCAGGCCCGGGCGCAGCGCATTCTTGCCAACGGGCGTGGCCCGCTGGCCGCCACCGAATCCCCGGCCGCGGCCATCAACTGAGCGGAGGTGAACATGTTCAAGCCCTGGATCGTCCTCGCCTGCCTGGCCACGCCACTGTTGGCGCTGGCCGAGGACCCGCCGCGCCAGCCGCGCCCGCAGACCGCCACCGAAGCCCTGTTGCAGGTGCAGGCGAGCAACCGCCAGGCGTCCAGCGTGCGCCAGGTGCAGACCGACAAGGAACGTGACCAGGCCATGCAGCGCTGGCTGGACAGCTACAAGTATCCGATCCCGGATTTCTACCGCTGGACCAAGATCAGTTCGTCGAACAATTGAGAGCGCACAGCTTGATACAGTCAGCAAAACGATAAGGGCCGCTCTGCGCCCCATCGCTGGCAAGCCAGCTCCCACAAGGGCCGCGCACTGCCTGAGGTTTGCGCAAATCTGTGGGAGCCGGCTTGCCGGCGATGGGGTGCGCAGCAGCCCCAGTAACGCTAGTTGGCGGTCGTCAGCAGTTCAATGGGTGGTAAAGCGTTGATGCACCGGCGAAGAACGTGGGGTCAGCGCCAGCGCCAGTTGCGTGCGGTTGTGCATGTGGGTCAGGCGCAGCACCTGGGACACGTACAGCTTCACCGTGTTCTCGGTGATGCCCAGTTCGCAGGCGATCTGGTAGTTGGTCTTGCCCTTGCTCACCAGCCGGGCGACTTCCAGTTGCCGCGGCGACAGCTTCTCGAACGCCGCCGGCAGCTCCGGCTCGCCTTCCTCGGTATCGCTGGCGCGCCGATGGGCGCCCTGGCCCCGGGCTTTTTCCAGGTCCTGGTAGAGGTCGTCGATGGACTCGGCCAGCTCCTGCAAACGCTGGTTGAGGCTGCCCAGTTCGCGGAAGTTGCGGCGCCGCTCCAGCAGCGCGGTCTCCTGGCGCCGCACGCCTTCGAGCAACTCGTCCAGGTCCATGGGTTTCTGGTAGTAGTCGGCGAAGCCCTCGCGCAGGGCGCGGATCACGTCCTGCTTGTCGGCGCGGCCGGTCAACATGATCGCCTCGAACATGCGCTGCGGCCCGGCGATCTGCTTCAACGTGCGCACCAGTTCGATGCCATCGCGCTCGGGCATGTGCAGGTCGCACAGGATCAGGCCGATGGTCTCGTCCGCCTTGAAGCAGTCGATGCCCTGGCCGGTGGAGTGGGCGGGGACACAACGGTAGCCCTCGCTTTCGAGGAATTCGCACAACTCTTCGACGATCACTGGCTGGTCGTCGACCACCAGCACTTTCACCTCACTGACGGGTTTGTTCACGATCAACTCCCTGTTGTATCGGCCCTGCTCCCGGGCCAGACGCTCTGGCAGTTAGAAAAGTAGTCGCACTTTGCCGTTATGTACATCGGTCCTACTCCATAATCCGACCCTTCGGTCGCTTATTGGATCCATACCGCTGTCAGAAGGAAGCCAGCGAGCACGTAGGGGGCAAAGGGCTGCTTGTCGCCGACCTGTTCGGCCAGCGCCTGCAGGCGCTTCTTCACCTTGGGGTTGAGCAGGGTCCACAGGCGCCGGCGGCCGAACATCCAGGCCAGGACGGTGACCCCGGCGCCGATGAAGGTGCCGAGCACGTACTGCGGGCTGGTGGCCAGGGCCAGGGCGCCCATCAGTTTCACGTCGCCGGCGCCGAAGCGGCCGAGCATGTAGCCGGGCAGGGTGAGCAGCATGACGATGGCCAGGCCCCAGCCGGCCTCGCTGGCGTCGGCGCCGATCCAGCTGCGTCCGGTGGCGAACAGCCAGGCCAGGGCGCACGCCGCGACGCCCAGGGTCAGGGCGTTGGATATTTGTCGTTCACGGACATCTTGTTCGGTGCACAAGGCAAGCCACAGCAGGAGAACAATGCTTTGCATTGGCAAAATGCCATCCCTATTCGTTGAACGGTTCTATGCTTTCAGACAGGTCTCACAGTCAGGGTAGACGCGAACATGAAAGCAGGCCCGGCGGGACAACAAAAAGGCGCGGCTGCCATCGAGTTTGTCGCGGTATTCATGGTGTTTTTCGCGGTGTTCTACGGCCTGGTCAGCTACGCCTTGCCAATGCTCATGCTGCAGTCGTTCAACCAGGCCAGCAGCGAAGCGGTGCGACGTTGCGTGGCCGTGGACCCGAGCAGCCAGACCTACGAGCTGGACGTGCAGGGGCTGGCTCGCCAGGTGATCGGCCAGCAACTGGCGTGGATGCCCAATGCGCTGGGCTTCAATGTGAATACCGATACCCGGGTTACCGTGGGCACGGACAAGGTGCTGACGGTGGTGATCGACTATCCCCGCGAACGCCTCAATCGCGTCTTGCCGACGCTGTTGCTGCCCGTGATCGGTGACGTGCCCAAGCTGCCCGCGCGGTTGCAGGCCCAGGCGAGCCTGCAACTGTGAGTGGTGGCTTGTTCGACCGCTGGTTCGCCGCGCCGGCCCCCGCCCAGGTGCCCGAGGCGACACCCGCCGTGGGCCTGCAACTGTGGCTCGACGACCAGGCGCGGGTGCTGCGCCTGGCCGGCCCGCTGCGCAGCCTGCTGGCATTGCCCGGCCAGGCTGGCGCGCGGGTGCACGACTACCTTGAGCGACACAGCTGGCTGGTGCTCGAAGGCCACCCCGCCGACTGGCAGGGGCAGCCACTGGACCTGGATTTCCATACGGTCATGGGCCACGCCCTGCATACCCGTGGCTGGCTGCAACGTCACGAGCAGGGCTGGATGCTGCAACTGTTCGATATCGGCGACCTGCTCCGCGAACAGCGCTGGGATCGCCAGCGGCCGCTGCTCGGGGAGATCGGCCATGCCCTGCGCGAATGCGGTGCCGAGCGCCTGGCGCAGACGGTGCGCGAGCAGTTGCGCAGCCTCGCCGAGCACTGGCAGGCGGCCGCGCTGCGCCTGGTACTGCGCGAACCGGGCGGCTGGCGCCACTTCGCCAGTAGCGACGATGCCTGGCCCTGGCCCGATGACCGTCGGTTGCGGGACAGACTGGACCAGTGGCCGACCCAGACCCTGATCGAGGTGCGCGACGACCCTGAATTGCTCGCTCTGTGCGGAGGTGCCTCGCTGTTCCTGGTGCCCTATCGGCAAGGGCTGGAGGCCGAGGCCTGGATGTTGTGCGCCGGGGCGCACCAGGTGCCTGCGGTCGACATGGCCATGGCCCTGGTGCGCAGCTTGACCGAGCCGCTGCTGGTACGTCATCGCCGCCAGCAACTGCAGCACCAGGCCCATCACCTTGACGACCTGCAGCAGCAGTTGGGCGCGGGGTGGTGGGAGTGGCCGGCGCATGGCGACCTGCAACTGGACCCGGCCCTGGCCGCGACCTTGGGTCTCGACGGCCGGGTCGGGCTGGACCAGTGGCTTGCCCGCCTGCACCCGGCCGACCGCGAGCCGGCGCAGCTGGCCCTGGACCAGGCCCGTGCCGGGCAGGCATTGAGCCTGGGCGTGCGCCTGCTGGACCGTGACCCGCTCGTGGCGCCGCGCTGGTTCCATTGGGCCGGTCAAGGCCGGGGCGGCCAACTGCGCGGTTTCCTGCTCGATATCAGCGCCCTCAAGGCCCAGGAGCAGCAGGCCGGCGCGGCCCGGGCGCGGCTGGAGAACCTGATTGCCCGCTCACCCGCGGTGATCTACGTGCAACGCTATGCCGAGGGCGCGCTGCACGGCGATTTCTACAGTGCCAGCCTGGCGCCGTTGCTGGGCTGGGAGGCCGACGGCGAACTCGCCCGCCAGCCGGGCCTGGCGGTGCACCCCGATGACCGGCCGCTGTGGCTGGAGCGCACCCGCAGCCTGCTGCGCGATGGCCTGGTGCGTTGCCGCTATCGCCTGCGTGACCACCTTGGTGGTTACCACTGGATGCTCGATGAGGCCCGACTGCTGCGTGACGACCTCGGCCAGCCGCTGGAAGTGGTCGGCCTGTGGCTGGACGTCAGCGAAGCCACCGAGGCCGCCGAGCGCATGCGCCAGAGCGAGGAACGCTATCGGGTGCTGGTGGAGGACTCGCCGGCGATGATCTGCCGCTATCGCCCGGACCTCACCGTGCTGTTCGGCAACCGGCCGTTGGCCGATTACCTGGGTTGCACGCCCGAGCAGTTGCAGGGTGCCGACCTGGGCCAATGGTTGTCCGCCGACCAGCGCGATGCATTTCTTCAGCGCCTGCGGGCACTGACGCCCGAGCAACCGGTGAGCAGCGCGGAGATCTGCCTGCAGTTGCCTGGCCGTGAGCATGCCTGGTGGGTCTGGGCCGACCGCGGCCTGTTCGACGGCGAAGGCCGCCTGCTCGAGGTGCAGGCCGTGGGCCGCGACAACACCGAGGTGCGGCGCAGCCAGCAGCAGCTGTTGCAGGGTGCCAAGATGGCCACCCTCGGCGAGTTGGCCACCGGCCTGCTGCACGAGATCAACCAACCGCTCAACGTGATGCGCATGGCGGTGGTCAATGCGCTCAAGCGCCTGGAGAACGGCGCCGCCGATCCGGCCTACCTGGAGGACAAGTTGCGCCGAATCGAGGCGCAGGTAGCGCGCGCTGCCCGGCTGGTCGAGCACATGCGCGTATATGGCCGGCGTTCGACGGTCGAGTGCGAGCGCTTCGCCGCGTGGGGCGCGGTGCAGGGCGCCCGGGGGTTGCTCGAGGAGGGCTTGCGCGGCAAGGGCGTGGCGCTGCACCTCGAGTCGCCCGAGGCGATGCCGCAAGTGCTCGGGCATCAGGACCAGCTGGAGCAGGTGCTGATCAACCTGATGGTCAACGCCCGCGATGCCTTGCTCGAGCAACAGGTGGCGCAGCCCTGGATCCGCGTGCGCCAGGCGCTGCATGGTGAACGGCTGTGGCTGCTGGTGGAGGACAATGCCGGCGGCATCGATGCGCGGCTGCACGAGCGGATCTTCGAACCCTTTTTCACCACCAAGCCGGCCGGTGTTGGCACCGGCCTGGGGCTATCGGTCAGCCACGGCATCGTCAGCCAGATGGGTGGCGAGCTGACGGTGAACAACACGCCCGAGGGCGCGTGCTTTCGCATCGAGCTGCCGGTTCACTGCACCAGCTGAGCGTGGCCGCTGGAGCAACTGAGGTTGGCGCCGACCTCGGCGTTGGCCAGGTCGATGCCCAGGACCTTGAGCAAGCCGTTCACCAGTGGATCGAGCAGGGGGCTGAGCAGGTTCCTGATGATCGGCTCGAGGATGTTCTTCACCCCGTCCAGCAGGCCGGCGGTGAGCACCAGCACCTGGCCGAGGCCGCTGTTGGCAGTGGGCCTGTAGGCTTCCAGATGTACACCGGCAAGTGTGCCGGACAGGCTGCCCACCACCTGGGCCTGGTCGCTATCCATGGGCTGGAACATCGGATCCTGGCCGATATTTCGCGGTGCATGGTCGTCGGCGAAGACCAGTGGTTTTTCCGTCGGGCTGCTGCCGAGCAGCTTGGTGTCCACCCGCAGGCCGATGCCGCCGCCGGCATAGGGCACGCGTGTGCCGCAGGAGGGCGGCAGGATCAGCAGGCGGCTGCAGACGTTGGTGCCGATATCGATGACCGGCAGGGCCTGTACCTTGACGAAGTCAGGCCCATTGCTGAGGAACTCGGCCGGTGAGTCGAACTTGCCGATCGCGATCCTCGCTGCCGAGCGCTGGGTGAGGGTGGTCAGGCTCTTGGGCGCGCAGCTGTAGTTGTCGGGCGGGGCCGGGGCAAGCGGCTGGTGCCTTCGGCCACTTCGATGCCGATATCGATATGCACCTGGCTGTCCAGCAGCTTGATGTCGCTGACCTTGCACGGGATGCCCAGGGCGCAGGTCAGCGACTGCACGGTGCCCAGCAGGTTCAGGCTGAGCAGGTTGTTGAGCACGTTGGTCAAGGGCGCCGCCAGGTCCAGCACGGCATTGAGCAACCCGGCGATGCCGGTCAGCAGGGGCAGGTCCAGTGATACCAGCGCGCGGATCTGTGCGGTATGGACGCGCAACTCATCGCTGCGCGGGTCGCCCACGGCGGAGTTCTGCGGGGGCTGGATCACCTTCAGGTACACGCGGCCATTGATCAAACCCAGTGCGGTGATAGGGATCTCGGCATTCACGGCTTGTCGATTAGCCGCCAGCTGAATCATCGCCTGGACCAGTTGCAGCACTTGCACGTTCGCGTCCAGGCCAGCCTGGACGGTGCCGGTCTGCAGGTTGAGCAACTGCCCCAGGGTGATCGGCCCTTTCAGGTCCGCGGCGAGTTTGAGCAGATCGCCGGTCACCTCCACGGCGGCGCCGCTTTGCTGCAGAACCTTGACGGCGACTTTCAGCAGATTTTCGGCAGTGGTCTGGAAGTCGAGTAGTTGCTGGTAGTCCCCCAGGTTCAGCCCCAGTTCGGTAGACAGTGCGTCGAGGTAGTTGAGCAGGTTGAGCTGGGTATCGGCGATGCCTTGCCAGCCCAGCACGGTGAGTTGCGTGCTGGCGCCGATGGCCTTCAGCAGGGCGTTGAGAATGGCCGACTGCATCGAACTGACCTGCAGCAGTGTGCTGCGAATGCTCAGCATTGCCTGGGGCGGCCCTGGGCTTGCGGCCACCGCGCTGGCGCGCAGGGTGGTGGTGCGGGCGATGGCACCGCCCTGCACCAGCGCGTAGATGCCACCGGCGAAGCTGGTGACCACCACATTGCTGACCTCGACCTTGATCGCCTCGTTGCGCTGATTGTCGGCAGTGAAGGTGCGCAGGTTGTCATTGCCGGTGCGCAGGTAGCCGCAGCTGGCGATCAGCGGATTGAGCGGCGAATGGCCGTTGCGGGTGGCGGCGGTGCGGGCCAGGGTGGATGCCTGCGGGCCGCTGCCGGTGCAGGCGCCGTCATGCTCGGCGGCTTCCAGCGCAGCCATGTCGGCGATGCGTTGCAGCTTGCGTTGTTCGAGGTAGAGGCGGCCGCTGTCGACGGTCAGGAGCATGAACACCAGGGCCAGGCCCATGGTCAGCGCGGCCATCAGGCCGATCGCGCCGCGTTGGCGCACAACGGAACGGGGAACCACGGGCACTCCTTTGCCGGCCTGTGGCCCGGCAGCGCGGCGGCGGTGCAAGGAGTGTAGTCAAGGTGATGGCAAGTTGCCTTGATCGAAGTGCCTCGCCCAAGCGGCGCATCGCAGGGGCGGGGCAGCGGGTTTGCCCCGCGATCAGGGACTCAATGTGGCGGGTAGTTGCTCAGTACCTGGGTCACGGTCTTCTGGATCGCCGCGTTGCGTTCCTGCGGGCTGGGCGGGTAGTTGTTCATGATCTGCTCGGCGCTGCCACGCCACACCAGCTTGCCGTCACGCCCGTCGAACAGGTCGACCTGGATGGTCGCCACCTTGTAGTCGACGCTGCGGGTCTCGTTGTACATCGGCCCGCCCCAGTAGCCTCCCCAGTAACCCCCCCAGGCGCCGCCGTAGTTGGTGGTGATCTGCTGTTGGCGATCTTCGACGATCAGGTAGGCGCGCACCTTCACATCGGCCCGGGCACTGCCCTGGACCGGGCGCAGGCCACGCTGGTCGAGCTGGCCGGCGACCGCCTGGCGGATGCGCTGCTCGGTCAGGTCGCTCTTGATCCGTGGATCGTCCGGACGGTATTGCAGGGCCGGCTCCTGCCAGGCCCAACTGCGGTAGGCGGCGAAGTCGCGGCTGGCATCGAAGTCCTGCTGCACGTTGTTACTCGAACAGGCCGCCAGCAGCAGGGCGAAGGACAGAAGTACGAGACGGCGCAACATGATGGTTCTCCGTAAAGGGTCAGCTGGGAGGATAGCCGCTCATCGCCTTGCTCACCGACTCGCGCAGGGCGCTTTCGCGTTCACGCGGCGAGTCTTTGTCGCTGCCGCTTTCGGCGCTGGCGCTCCACACCGGCTGGCCGTTGCGGGCATCGAACAGGTCGATGCGCACCACCATCACCTCGACCTGGTAGGTGCGCACGATCGGCACGCTGCCATAGGCGCCATAACCATTGCGGTAGCCGCCGTAGCCGACGTTGCCATAGGGGTAGGGGCCGTAATAGGGATCGTAGTCGTAGTCGCGCACCTGGCGCAGGCGCCGCTCCAGGCGCACGTCGGCGCTGACCAGCAGGTCGGCAGGGGCATTGTGGGCCGGGCGCAGGCCGTGCTGGTCGAGGGCGCTGCTCACCGCGTCGGCCAGCTGGCCCGGCGTGGCGTTCGCCAGGCCGCCGGGGGGCTGGCTGTTGCGCCAGCTCCAGCTGCGGTAACGGCCATAGTCGCGCGGTGGCGTGGGGTAGGCGCTGGCGTCGAAAGTGCCGGCGGCCTGGGGCGGTGCCGGTGGCAGCGGCTTGCCGCTGGCGACATAGGGGTTGCTGCCCTGGCAGGCGGCCAGGGCAAGGGGGAGCAGGGCCAGGCAGAACAGACGGTACGGCATGTATCCTCCTGGCGGGCGGGTCAGTGGGGTCGGCAGATCCAGTGCAGGTAACGACCCAAGCCGGCGAAGCTGGGGTGGCGCCGGTGCGCCAGCTCCATCTCCAGCAGGTCGAGTAGCTCGGCCTTGGCCTGGAACTCCTTGGGCATGTAGTCGTGGAACACCCGCACGCCGCTTTCGCTTTCGACCTGCCACATGGGATCAAGTTGCGCCTTGAGCTCGCGTGGATCAAGTGGTTTCTGTGGCGTCAGGCTCTGCTTCTCGCCGGCCAGGCGGTTGTGCCGCAGCTTGCGGAAATGCCCCTTGAGCAGGTTGCGGTAGACCAGCGCGTCGCGGTTGTAGAAGGCCAGCGACAGCCAGCCGCCCGGCGCGGTCAGCTGGTGCAGCACCGGCAGGATGCTTTCGGGTTCGGCCAGCCATTCGAGCACCGCGTGGCACAGCACCAGGTCGTAGGGCTCGGTGAGCTGGCCAAGCAGGTCCTGCCAGGGGGCCTGGATGAACGTGGCCTGCTGGCCGGCCTCGGCGAAGCGCGCACGGGCGCCGTCGAGCATCGGCGCGGCGGGCTCGGCGAGAGTCAGTTGGTGGCCACGCTGGGCCAGCCACAGGGCCATGTGGCCCAGGCCGGCGCCGATGTCGAGCACCCGCAGCGGGCGCTCGGGCAACGTTTCGGCCAGGTCGGCCTGGAGCACCGCCAGGCGGATCGCCCCCTTGGCGCCGCCATAGATCTTCTCGGCGAAGCGGCTGGCCAGTTCATCGAAATGACGGTCGTTCATTTGGCGAAGCGCCTTTCGCTGTCGGCGAGTTTGGCCCGCACCACCTCGTTCATGTCCAGGCCAAGTTCGCTGCACAACAGCAGCAGGTAGAGGACGATATCGCCCACTTCCTGGCCGGCGTGGGCAAGCTGGTCGGCAGGCAGCTGGCGGGACTGGTCTTCGCTCAGCCACTGGAAGATCTCCACCAGCTCGGCCATTTCGACGCTGGCGGCCATGGCCAGGTTCTTCGGGCTGTGGAAAACCCGCCAGTCGTTGGTGTCGCGGATGCGGTGCAGGCGTTCGGTCAGTTCTTGCAGGTTCATCGGGGTCTCCTCGTGGCGCATAGCTTCCGGCGAGGTTCCTTGCAAAGCAAGCCCGATCAGCGTGCGCGCCAGCTGCCAACCATGTGCACCAGCCCGCCGTGGCCATCCAGGCGCAGCTCGCCGGCCGGCCCTGCCGCGCTGGCGCTCAGCACTACCTCCGACGGCAGGCGCACCGGCTTGTGGAAGTCCACCGCGAATTCATATCCGGCTTTAGGCAGGTGTCCCTGCAGCGCCGCCAGCGCCATGGCCTTGCTCCACATGCCATGGGCGATGGCCTTGGGGAAACCGAACAGACGTGCGCTGAGGCTGCTCAGGTGGATCGGGTTGTAGTCGCCGCAGACCCTGGCATAGCGCCGGCCGATGTCGCTGTCGGCGTACCAGCGGGTGGTCTCTGGCAGCGCAACGGGTGCTTCTGTGGTAGCGGTGGTGGCCTGTTGCTCGAGCTTGAGGCCGCGCACCAGCATGCGGCTGGTCTCGCGCCAGAGCAGCCCGAGCCCGTCCTCGGCTTCGGTCACCAGGTCGAAAGTGCCACCCTTTTCGTGAGGCTGCAGGTTGTCGGCGTACACCACGAAGTGCAGCCCATCGATGCCGCCCAGCGGGCGCAGCACCTGCAGGCTGTTGTGCAGGTGAACCAGCCCGAGCAGGGGGAAGGGGAAGTCGTCGCCGGTAAGCAACTGCAATTGCAGGCTGAAGGCCATGACGTGTGGGTAGGTGCCGGGCAGGCGGCCGTCATCGGCGAAGTGGCAGAGCCGACGATAGGCCGCCAGGTTGGCGCCGTCGACCCGCAGGTAGCAGCGCAGGCCTGTCTCCGGTAGCTGGCTGCCACGGATCTTGCGTTTGCCCAGGGCGCGCAGGTAGAGGTTCAGGCGTGAGTCGGGGCTGTGCAGGTCGTGCCAAGGTCGGGTCATGGTCAGGCTCCCATCAAGGCCTGGCCGCAGACCCGCAGGGCCTGGCCGTTGACCGCGCCGGAACCTGGCTGGCTGAGCCAGGCGATGGCCTCGGCGACATCCTGCGGCAAGCCGCCCTGGCCGAGTGAACTCAGGCGCCGGCCGGCCTCGCGCAGGCCCATGGGCATGGCCGCGGTCATGTGCGTTTCGATAAAGCCCGGCGCCACGGCGTTGATACTGGCGCCCTGTTCGGCCAGGCGCGGCGCCCAGGCCTGGGCGAAACCAATCAGCCCAGCCTTGCTGGCCGCATAGTTGGACTGGCCGCGGTTGCCGGCGATGCCGCTGACCGAGGCGAGCAGGGTGATGCGGGCGTCGCGGTGCAGCTTGCCACCCTCGAACAGTGCCTGGGTCAGCACCTGCGGGGCCTTGAGGTTGACGGCCAGCACCGCGTCCCAGTATTCCGGGGTCATGTTGGCAAGGGTCTTGTCGCGGGTGATGCCGGCGTTGTGCACCACGATGTCCAGGCCTTGCGGCAAGGCTTCGAGCAACTGCGCGGCGGCATCGGCGGCGCAGATGTCCAGGGCCAGGGCACGGCCGCCCAGGCGCGCGGCGAGGGCGTCGAGGTCGCGCTGCGCCTGGGGCACGTCGAGCAAGGTCACTTCGGCGCCATCGCGGGCCAGGGTTTCGGCGATGGCAGCGCCGATACCGCGCGCGGCACCGGTGACCAGGGCGTGACGGCCGGCCAGCGGGCGGGTCCAGTCTTCGACCTGGGTGGCGCACGCCGACAGGCGCAGGACCTGGCCGGAAACGAACGCACTCTTGGGCGAGAGGAAGAAGCGCAGCGCGCCTTCGAGCTGGTCTTCGGCGCCGTCACCGACATACAAGAGGTTGGCCGTGGCGCCGTTGCGCAACTCCTTGGCCAGCGAACGGCTGAAACCCTCCAGGGCGCGTTGGGCGACACTGGCTTGTGCATCGTCCAGGCTTTCCGGGGCGCGCCCCAGGATCACCACATGGGCGCTGGGGGCCAGGCTGCGCAGCAAGGGCTGGAAGAATTCGCTCAACTGCTTGAGCGCATCGCTGTCGGACAAGTGACTGGCATCGAACACCACGGCCTTGAGTTTCGGCCCCAGGCCCGCGACCCAGGCGGGGGCGTCAAGCGCTTCGGCGTCGAAGCCGTAGCAATCGGCGGTCAGGCGTGGGGCGATAGCCGCGACCTGGCTGGCCAACGGGCCGCCACCGAGCACCAGCGCGCCTTCGATGGGGCGCAGGCGCCCGGCCTGCCAGCGCTCCAGCGGCACCGGGCGCGGCAGGCCGAGGGCATCGACCAGTTTGCGGCCAAGGGTGGAGTTGGCAAAGCCCAGATAGCGGTCGCTCATGTACGGTTCTCCCTGAAGGCAAGCATGCAAGTGTGGACCAACTTTGTGGCAGGGTCGTTCGAATCCGCGAAAAGAACCTAGGCTTAGAGTCAAATTGTTTCAGGAGGAACAGGCATGCAGTCAATTCGCCGGGTCGCGATCCTGGGGGGCAACCGGATTCCCTTCGCCCGCTCCAATGGCGCCTACGCCAAGGCCAGCAACCAGGCGATGCTCACCGCCGCCCTCGAAGGCCTGGTGGAGCGTTACCGCCTGCATGGGCTGCGCCTGGGCGAGGTCGCGGCGGGGGCGGTGCTCAAGCACTCGCGTGACATGAACCTGACCCGCGAGTGCGTGCTCGGCTCGCGCTTGTCGCCGCAGACGCCGGCCTACGATATCCAGCAGGCCTGCGGCACCGGGCTGGAGGCGGCGTTGCTGGTGGCCAACAAGATCGCCCTGGGGCAGATCGACAGTGGCATCGCCGGCGGCGTCGACACCACCTCGGATGCCCCCATCGCGGTGAGCGAAGGGTTGCGCCAGATCCTGCTGCAGGCCAACCGTGGCAAGAGCCTTGGCGAGCGCCTCAAGCCTTTCCTCAAGTTGCGTCCGGGCCTGCTCAAACCCGAGCTGCCGCGCAACGGCGAGCCGCGCACGGGGCTGTCGATGGGCGAGCATTGCGAGCGCATGGCGCAAACCTGGCAGATCGAGCGTGGTGACCAGGATGCGCTGGCGCTGCTCAGCCACCAGCACCTGGCGGCGTCCTATCGCGAGGGGTGGCACGATGACCTGCTCACGCCTTACCTGGGCCTGACCCGCGACAACAACCTTCGCGCCGACCTCACCCTGGAACAGCTGGCCAAGCTCAAGCCGGTGTTCGAGCGCAGCGGCCTCGGCACGCTCACCCCGGGCAACTCCACGCCGCTGACCGATGGTGCCTCGCTGGTGCTGCTCGGCAGCGAGGCCTGGGCTGAGGAACATGGCCTCAAGGTGCAGGCCTACTTGGTCGACGGCGAGGCGGCGGCGGTGGATTTCGTCCATGGCCAGGAGGGCCTGCTGATGGCGCCGGTGTACGCGGTGCCACGGCTGCTGGCACGCAACGGCCTGACCTTGCAGGACTTCGATTTCTACGAAATCCACGAAGCCTTTGCCGCCCAGGTGCTGTGCACCCTCAAGGCCTGGGAAGATGCCGACTACTGCCGTACACGGTTGGGGCTCGATGCGCCGCTCGGTGCGATTGACCGTACCAGGCTGAACGTGAAGGGCAGTTCGCTGGCTGCAGGGCACCCGTTCGCCGCGACGGGCGGGCGGATTCTGGCGAACATGGCCAAGCTGCTCAGCGAGCGGGGCAAGGGCCGCGGCCTGATCTCCATCTGCGCGGCGGGCGGGCAGGGGGTGACGGCGATCATCGAGCGATAGGTTCGGCGTTGACTGCGATGGCTGATACCCTTGTCCGTCCCGAGACACCAGGCCCCATCATGTCGACTATCGGCCCACGCCCCATCCCCACGCTGGACCACTTGCCCAGGCCGCTCTATGCCCGTGCCGAGAGCCTCGGCGCCGGCTCCTGGACCACCCGCCACCGCCATGACTGGGTGCAGTTCTCCTACGCCATCAGCGGGGTGCTTGGCGTGTACACCAGCGACGGCAGCTACTTCGCCCCGCCGCAATGGGGCGTGTGGATCCCGGCCGGCACCGAGCACGAGGTGGTGACCTCGATGCAGGCCGAGATGCGCAGCCTGTATGTACGCAGCGATGCCTGCCCATGGTCGCCCAGCGAATGCCGGGTGCTGGAGGTCACGCCGCTGGCGCGCGAGCTGATCAAGCAGTTCTGCACCTTCGCGGTGGCCTATCCGCAAGGCGACAGTGCCGAGGCGCGGCTGGTGGCGGTGTTGCTGGACCAGCTGCGTACCCTGCCGCAGGTCGGCTTCTCGCTGCCGTTGCCGCGCCATCCGGGTTTGCTGGCGCTGTGCAACGGGCTGATCGCCGCGCCCGACCAGGTGCAGACCTTGCAGCAATGGGCCGTGCAACTGGGGGTGTCGGAAAAGACCCTGATGCGCTTGTTCCAGCGTGAGACAGGGCTAAGTTTTCGCAACTGGCGCCAGCGCATGCGCCTGTTGACGTCGCTGGCGCTGCTGGAAGCGGGAGAGAGTGTCACCCAGGCGGCGCTGGGTTGCGGTTATGACTCGACCTCGGCCTACATTGCCGCGTTCAAGCAATTGTTCGGGGCAACGCCGGGGGAGCTTCGCTTGTAGACGGTGCAAGGCCTGTCGGTGGGCAACCGCGCATCTACAAGAGCGCGCGTGCCCACCGACGGCGACTCAGGTCCTGAACCTGCGCACCAGCGCATCTAGCTCGTTGGACAGCCCGGCCAGGCTCTCGGAGTCCTGGCGCGCCGCCTGGGCCAGTTCCGCCACCAACTGGGCATCGCCATGGATCTGGCTGATGTGGCGGTTGATGTCCTCGGCCACCTGGTGCTGCTCCTCGGCGGCGGTGGCGATCTGGGTGTTCATGTCGCGGATGATGTCCACCGATTCGCGGATCTGGCCGAAGCTGTCGCGGGCCAGGCCGATGCGGCTGACCGACTGCTGCGACACCTCGATGCTGGCGTGCATCTGTTCGGCCACCTGGGCGGTGCGGCTGGCCAGGTTGCCGAGCAGGCCGTCGATCTCGGCGGTGGAGTCGGCAGTGCGCTTGGCCAGGGCACGGACTTCGTCGGCGACCACGGCAAAGCCGCGGCCCTGCTCACCGGCGCGGGCAGCCTCGATGGCGGCGTTGAGCGCCAGCAGGTTGGTCTGTTCGGCGATCGAGCGGATGGTGCCGAGGATCGACTGGATGGCATTGCTGTCACGCTCCAGTTGCTGGATCGACTGCGCCGACTGCTCGATTTCCTGGCTCAGTCGATCGACGCTCTGTACCGCCGCGTCGATCTGCTGCTGCCCTTCACGGGCCTGCTGCTGGCCGCTGTCGGCCGATTGCGCGGCCTGGCTGCAGGAACGGGCCACTTCATTGGCGGTGGCGACCATCTCATGGAACGCCGTGGACACCATGTCCACTGCTTCGCGCTGACGCCCGGCGGCTTCGGCCATGTCGCCGGAGACGCGGGTGGAGCTGTTGGAGGTGCTGAGGATCTTGCTCGCCGCACCGCCGATGTGCTGGATCAGGCTGCGGATGGCGCCAAGGAACTGGTTGAACCAGCTGGCCAGCTGGGCGGTTTCGTCGCGGCCGCGAATCTCCAGGTTGCGGGTCAGGTCGCCTTCACCCTGAGCGATGTCTTCCAGGCCGCTGGTGACGCTGTTGATCGGGCGCACGATGAGCTTGGCGAACGCCGCGCCCACCACCGCGAACACGGCGGCCAGGATCAACGCGACGCCGCCGATCAGCCATGTCAGGCGCGTGGTGGTCTGCATCACTTCGTCTTGCTGGATCAGGCCGATGAAGGTCCAGCCGAGTTTCTCGTCGGGGTAGACGTTGGCCATGTAGCGCTCGCCGTTCAACTGCACTTCGGCCAGGCCCTTGCCGGCCTTGGCCAGTTCGGTGTAGCCGTCGCCCAGGCTGGCGAGCTGCTTGAAATTGTGGCTGGCGTCGCGCGGATCGACCATCACGTTGCCATTGTTTTCCATGAGGATCAGGTAGCCGCTCTCGCCCAGTTTGATCTGCTTGACGATCTCGGTCAGGCCCTTGAGCGACACATCGATATTGACCACGCCGCCCGGGTTGCCCAGCGTGTTGGCCACGGCGCGCACGGTGCTGACCAGTACGGCGTCGTCGCCGGCCCAGTAGTAGGGCGCGGTGCGCAGGGTCTTGCCGGGGTTGGCCATGGCCGCCTGGTACCAGGGGCGGGTACGCGGGTCGTAGTTGGCCATTTTCGGATCGCCCGGCCAGAACGCGTAGCCGCCATCCTTCAGACCGTAGGACACATAGGCGTAGTCCGGGTGGCTCTGGGCCAGGCGGCTGAACAGGTCGAACAGCGCCTTGTCCTGCTCGCCGGGGGCGATGTTGGCGGCATCGGCGCTGATGTGCTTCTTGACGTTGTCAGCCGTGGCCGCCACCAGGGGTTGCGCGGCCAGGTAGTCGACGTTCTGGGTGATGCCCTGGAAGAAGATGTCCATGGCGTTGCCGACCTGGCGAATCTCCCGACTGCTGTTGTCCAGGAAATCGTCGCGGGCTTCGCCGCGCAGGTTGAGCACCACCAGGGTGGCGACCAGGACGATGGGCAGGCCGGCGATAATGGCGAAGGCCCAGGTGAGTTTCTGCTTGATGTTCATCCACGCTCCCAGAGTTGTTCTTTTCGTTGCACGAGGCTGTAACAGTGCATCGGCAAAGCCTGGGTTTTATGTAGGGAAACTCCCGTATTTATTGGGTGAAAAGGCTATTCAAGGGGATATCGGTCGGGCCTGGCTAATATGGCATACCAATAGTGGTCCGCAGGAGCGGCGCCCTGTCGCTCCCGCAGACGATGCCCTCAGTGGCAGCAGCCGCTGCCATTGGCCAGGTCCTTGAGGATCGGGCAGTCCGGGCGGTCATCGCCCTGGCAGTGGGCCACCAGTTCACCGAGGGTGTCGCGCAGGCTCACCAGCTCCTCGATGCGCTGGTTCAGCGCGTCGATATGCTGCATGGCCAGGGCCTTCACGTCGGCGCTGGCGCGCTGGCGGTCCTGCCACAGGGTTAGCAGCTTGGCGACCTCGTCCAGGGAGAAGCCCAGGTCTCGCGAGCGCTTGATGAACGCGAGGCTGTGCAGGTCTTCCTGCTGGTACAGGCGATAGCCGCTTTCGCTGCGCGTGGCGGGGCGCAACAGGCCGATGGACTCGTAGTAACGGATCATCTTGGCGCTGAGCCCGCTGCGGCGGGCGGCCTGGCCGATGTTCATGGCGCCTCCTGGTCTATGGCGGTGGGTTTCCAGGTTTTCAGCCACAGGGCGTTGCTGACCACACTGACGCTGGACAGGGCCATGGCGGCGCCGGCCAGTACCGGGTTGAGGTAACCGAGGGCGGCCAGGGGGATGCCGACCAGGTTGTAGATGAAGGCCCAGAACAGGTTCTGGCGGATCTTCGCATAGGTCTTGCGGCTGATGTCCAATGCCGCGGGCACCAGGCGCGGATCACCGCGCATCAGGGTGATGCCGGCGGCCTGCATGGCCACGTCGGTGCCGCCGCCCATGGCGATGCCGATATCGGCTGCGGCCAGTGCCGGGGCGTCGTTGATGCCGTCGCCGACCATGGCCACCACGCCTTCCTGTTTGAGCGCGGCGACTGTAGCTGCCTTGTCCGCCGGCAGCACTTCGGCATGCACGTCATCGATGCCCAGGGCGTCGGCCACCACCTTGGCGCTGCCACGGTTGTCGCCTGTCAGCAGGTGGCTGCTGATGCCACGCGCATGCAGCGCGTCGATGGCCGCGCCGGCGCCGGGCTTGAGGCTGTCGCCGAAGGCGAACAGGCCGAGCACGCGTGGCTGCTGGCCACGCTCGATCAACCAGGACAGCGTGCGGCCCTCGGCTTCCCAGGCCTGCGCACTGTTGGCCAGGTCGCCCGGCGGCAGTCCGTTTTCGTCGAGCAGGCGACGGTTGCCCAGGGCCAGTTCACGGCCATCTACCTGGCCGGCGATGCCGCGACCGGTGAGCGACTGGCTGTCAGCGACCTGCGGCACGTGCAGGCCTTGTTCGGCGCAGGCGTCGAGTACCGCCTTGGCCAATGGGTGCTCGCTGCCGCGTTGCAGGGCACCGGCCAGGCGCAGCAACTCGCCGTTGTCGCCGCTGCTGGCCCGGCTGTGGACGATGCGCGGGCTGCCCGAGGTGAGCGTGCCGGTCTTGTCGAACACCACGCTGTTCACCGCATGGGCACGCTCCAGTGCTTCGGCGTCCTTGATCAGGATGCCGTGGCGGGCGGCGACGCCGGTGCCGGCCATGATCGCGGCGGGCGTGGCCAGGCCGAGGGCGCATGGGCAGGCGATCACCAGCACGGCGACGGCATTGATCAGGGCGGTTTCCAGCGGTGCGCCGGCCAGCCACCAGCCGACCAGGGTGATCAGGGCCAGCACCAGTACTGCTGGCACGAATACCTGGCTGACCCGGTCGACCAGCTTCTGGATAGGCGCCTTGGCCGCCTGGGCGTCCTCGACCAGGCGGATGATGCGGGCGAGCACGGTCTCGGCGCCCAAGGCCTGGGTTTTTACCAGCAGCCGGCCTTCGCCGTTGATGGCTCCACCGGTTACCGAGTCGCCAGGCGCCTTGGGCACGGGCAGGCTTTCGCCGCTGATCAGCGCTTCATCGGCATGGCTGCTGCCTTCGAGCACTTCACCATCGACCGGGAAGCGCTCGCCGGGTTTGACCAGCACCCGGTCGCCCAGGCGCAACTGACTGATCGCCACCTCTTCCTCGCGCCCCTCGATGACCCGCACCGCCCGTTCCGGGCGCAGCGCCTCCAGCGCCCGGATGGCACTGGCGGTCTGGCGCTTGGCACGGCTTTCCAGGTACTTGCCCAGCAGCACCAAGGCGATGACCACCGCCGAGGCTTCGAAATACAGGTGCGGTTCCATGCCGCTGTGGGCGTTGGCCCATTGGTACAGGCTCAGGCCGTAGCCGGCGCTGGTGCCCAGGGCGACCAGCAGGTCCATGTTGCCGGCACCGGCGCGCACGGCTTTCCAGGCGGCGATATAAAAACGTGCGCCGAGAATGAACTGCACCGGCGTGGCCAGCAGGAACTGCGCCCAGGCCGGCAGCATCCAGTGCACCCCAAAGGGTTGCGCCAGCATCGGCAATACCAATGGCAGGGCCAGCAGCAGGGCGGCGCCGACCGCCAGGCGTTCGTTGCGCAGGCGACGTTGGGCCTGGGCCTGGTCATCGTCGGCGGTGCGCGGCAGGCTGGCGCTATAGCCGGCCTTTTCCACTGCGGCGATCAAAACACCGTCATCGACGGCTTGCAGGACTTCGAGGTGAGCGCGTTCGCTGGCCAGGTTGACGCTGACCTGCTCGACCCCTGGCAGCTTGCCCAGAGCACGTTCGACACGGCCGGCGCAGCTGGCGCAGGTCATGCCGCCGATCTGCAGCTCGAGGGTACGGGTGGGGACGCTGTAACCGGCGTCGCGCACCGCGCCGACCAATGCCGGCAGGCTGTCGGCCGGCGCCTGGACCCGGGCCTGCTCGGTGGCCAGGTTGACGCTGACATGTTCGGTGCCGGTGACCTTGCGCAGGGCGCGTTCGACCCGACCTGCGCAACTGGCGCAGGTCATGCCGCTGATCGGCAGGTCGAAGGTGGTGGATGCGGGCATGGCTCTCTCCTCCGTGGATAGGCCTTCAGCATCAACCTTGCCATGCGGGCAAGGTCAATAGCCCAGGTTGGCTTGCCTCAATTCCAGGCCTTTTTGCCCTGTGGCGATGCGGTACTTCTTGATCTGGCCCGCCTGCAACGTAAGGCGCGTGCTGCGCTGGTCCTCGATACCCGGCGCGCAGCCGGGCATCTGTCCGGGGAGCAGGCGCAAGCGTACGTCGACAGGGCCCGGTGGCAGGTTGAACGAGGTCGATTGCTCCTGGAACAGCCGGCCTGCCAACTGATCGTTGAGGTAGATACCGATCTCGCAACTGCTGGCCACTTCCAGGCGTTCCCGGGAAATCATCAGCACGCTGTAGTCCGAGTTGCCTTCGGCGCTGGCCGATGGCACCACGGCCAGCGCGCCCAGCAGTCCGACTAGGCTCATTGCTGCCCTGATCATGAAGAATCTCCTGCTTGCCAAAATCGTCAAAGGCGCAGCTTGGCCGAGCCGCGCTCGGATTTCCAGCCCGGCCGTTTGACGCGGAACTTGACCTTGCCCCGATGGCAAGGCTGAAAGTAGACAAAACCCACAAGGAGGCAACCCCTATGCAAGTGTTCAATGTACAAGGCATGACCTGTGGCCATTGCGTGAAAGGCGTGACCCGTGCGGTGCAGGAGCAGGACGCCGCGGCGCGGGTGGAAGTGGACCTGGCGGCGAAGCAGGTGCGTGTGGACAGCGCCCTGGCGGCGGATCAGATCCTGGCGGCGATTCGTGAAGAGGGGTATCAGGCCGAGGTGGCCTGAACGGCTGGATTGTCCAGATAGAGCATTTCTGTAGAAGCGGGCTGCCGGGGCAAGTCCGCTTCTACAGAAATACAGGCCAATTATTACAAAGGTTTTCAACGCCCAATGATCCAGTGCAGGTAGACTAACCGACTTGCTTAGCCTGCTATGGATTCTCCATGAACCTGCGAACCTTGCTGATTCTCGGCGCCCTCAGTGCGTTCGGGCCTTTGGCGATCGACTTCTATTTGCCGGCCTTCCCGGCCATGGCGCATGCCTTCGCCACCGACGAAAAGCATGTGCAGACGACCCTGGCCGCCTATTTCCTCGGCCTGTCCCTGGGCCAGCTCGCCTACGGGCCAGTGGCCGACCGTTTCGGCCGGCGTATTCCGCTGCTGTTTGGGGTTGGCTTGTTCACCATCGCCTCCCTGGCCTGTGCCTATGCACCCAACCTCGACAGTTTGATCGTGGCGCGCTTCGTCCAGGCCCTGGGTGGCTGCGCCGGCATGGTGCTGTCGCGGGCGATCGTCAGCGACAAGTGCGACGCGGTGGCCTCGGCCAAGGTGTTTTCGCAATTGATGTTGGTGATGGGCCTGGCACCGATTCTCGCGCCGATGCTCGGTGGCGTGCTGGTCAATGTGTCTGGTTGGCAGTCGATTTTCCTCGCCCTGAGCCTGTTCAGCGCGGCCTGCCTGGTGGCCGTCGGCCTGGGACTGCCGGAGAGCCTGCCGGCACATGTGCCGCGCCAGCCCTTGTCGGGGGCGCTGCGCCAGTACCTGCGGCTGTTCGGTGACCGGGTGTTTGTCGGCCATGCGTTGACCGGCGGCATCGCCATCGCCGGGATGTTCGCCTACATTGCCGGTTCACCGTTCGTGTTCATCAAGTTGTACGGGGTGCCCGCCGAGCACTATGGCTGGTTGTTCGGCACCAACGCCGCAGGCTTCATCCTGATGGCCCAGGTCAATGCGCGTCTGCTGGCCAAGCGTGGCCCGGCGTTCCTGCTGGCGCGGGCAGTTTGGCTGTACCTGGTGGCGGCGCTGGCGCTGCTGGTGGTCGCGGCGCTGCGCCCAGCGCAGTTGTGGCCGTTGCTGGTGCCGTTGTTCGTATGCATCGCCAGCCTTGGTTGCATCATCCCCAACGCCTCGGCCTGCGCCATGAGCGGGCAGGGCACGCGGGCAGGCAGCGCCTCGGCGCTGATGGGCTGCCTGCAGTTCAGCGTCGCCGCGGGTGCGGCAGCGCTGGTCGGGGTGCTGCACGATGGCAGCGCGGTGCCCATGGCGCTGGTGATCAGCCTGTGTGGCGCGCTGGTGGTCAGTGTCGCAATGTTGACCCGGCGGCTGCAGGCCAGCCGGCCTGCGTGAGCGGGTGGGGCGCGTTCAGGCGCGCCTCGAGCAGGGCGACGAATGACCGCGCCTCGGCCTCGTTGCGGAAACTCACCACATGCTGATCGAGCTGGACTTGCCAGGGGCAAGCGGGATTTCGGTTCGACGCACTGACGACAATCTTCATCGCGATCCACCTCCAGTGAGCGGGAGCGGAACTAGTGTAGCGCCGCCCCCGCCGCTCGCCATGGCCAGGATCAGTCCCCTGACTGACGGTCATGGTGGCCTGAAGTAGGGAGACCTTCTGTTTTGCAGGGCAGAAGTTTTCACCGTGCCTATCGGACTTTTCTAGCTTCTTGATAATCGCTATCAGCCACGTTCCTGGCGCAGCTACAGTAGAACGGGGGCATCAGCCGTGTCTGCGGCGTGGCGCACTGACAGACGCATCTTTCAGAACGGTGCTCGGGGGACCAACGCCGACCCATTCCGGGCATACCCCCCTCAAGGCGAGCCCCCTCCAGCGGCTTATACTGCCTCAGGCGCCCAATGCCAGCGTGAGATCCTTCCTGGCCTGGCGCTGACCATCCGGCACACGAACAATCCCGTGCTTGCCCGCACAGGCGGCAGGGCGTCAGCGGTTGTCGCCGCCAGACGAGATACATCAGGGAGCTTCAGTTTCATGACCGCAGTCCGCAGCATCAGTCAGGTTGCCAGCCTGATGGCCGAACCCAAGCGCAGCGCCATGTTGTGGGCGTTGATCGATGGCACCCCGCGTGCGGCGGACGAGCTTGCCGTGATCACCGGCCTGAGCACTTCGTCGGCCTGCGCGCACCTGTCGCTGCTGTCCAGTGCCGGCTTGCTCAGGCAGGAGGCGCGTGGGCGCAAACGCTTTTTCCGCCTGGCAACGCCGGAGGTCGGCACCGCGGTGGAGGCCCTTGCCAGCGTCCAGTTGGCCAGCCGCTCAGCCGTGGGGCAGGGCACCTCGCTGCAAATCCCCCTGTCAATGCGCAAGGCGCGCCTGTGCGGCGACCATCTGGGCGGCGAGGTGGCTGCCGCGTTGCTGCATCGGCTGCATGTAGCGGGTTGGTTGGAGGGCAGCGAACAGCAACTGGCCGTGAGCCAGGAGGGCAAGGGGCAACTGGAGGCGCTGGGGGTGTTCATCGACGCACTGGCCGCCGCCGACCGGCGTGGCTGCGTGATCTGCCACTGCAGCAAGTGGAACGACCAGGGCCCGCACCTGGGCGGTTGCCTGGGCAAGGCGTTGCTCAGGTTGTTCACCCAGTCGGGCTGGGTGCGTGAGCAGGAGGGCAGCCGGGCGGTACACCTTACACCGCTCGGCCAGCAGCAGATCAACGCGATCGCCTGCCTGCCCTCGCGCCAGGCCGGTTAGCGCACCAGGCGTGCGTCCAGGCTGTTCTGCGCCAGGCGGCGCGCCTGGTCCTGTGTCATGCCCAGGTGCTGGTGCAGGGCATGGAAGTTTTCGGTGACGTAGCCGCCGAAGTAGGCCGGGTCATCGGAGTTGACCGTGACCTTCACGCCACGCTCGAGCATGTCGAGGATATTGTGCTGGCTCATGTGGTCGAACACGCACAGCTTGGTGTTGGACAGCGGGCAGACAGTCAGCGGGATCTGCTCGTCGATGATGCGCTGCATCAGGCGTTCGTCCTCGATGGCGCGCACGCCGTGGTCGATACGCTGGATCTTGAGCAGGTCGAGTGCCTCCCAGATGTATTCGGGCGGGCCTTCCTCGCCGGCATGGGCCACGGTCAGGAAGCCTTCGCTGCGGGCGCGGTCGAAGACGCGCTGGAACTTGCTGGGCGGATGGCCTTTTTCCGAGCTGTCCAGGCCTACGGCGACGAACGCCTCACGGAAGGGCAGGGCCTGGTCGAGGGTCTGTTGCGCCTCGTCCTCGCTCAGGTGACGCAGGAAGCTGAGGATCAAACCACTGGAGATGCCCAGCTGTTCACGGCCATCCTTGAGTGCGCCGGTGATGCCATTGAGCACCACCTCGAACGGGATGCCCCGGTCGGTGTGGGTCTGGGGGTCGAAGAACGGCTCGGTGTGGATAACGTTCTGCGCCTTGCAGCGTTGCAGGTAAGCCCAGGTCAGGTCGTAGAAATCCTGCTCGGTACGCAGGACGCCAGCGCCCTGGTAGTAGAGGTCGAGGAATTCCTGCAGGTTGTTGAAGGCATAGGCGCCGCGCAGGGTTTCGACATCGGCCCAGGGCAGCGCAACCTTGTTGCGCTCGGCCAGGGCGAACAGCAGTTCGGGCTCCAGCGAGCCCTCCAGGTGCATGTGCAGTTCCGCCTTGGGCAAGGCGTTCAGCCAGTCATACATGTGTGCAATCTCGATCAGGTACGGTTGGCCGCCATTCTACAGGGCCTGGCCAGGCAATGCGCCCACCCAGGCCCGCAAGGCCCTGGATCACCAGGTGAGCGGCTCGCCCTTGTAGTTGATGAAGCGCAGGCCGCCGTTGCCGCTCTGCGCCTTGATCTGCTCGAGCATGCCACGGGTGCTGGTGAGCACGTCGATCTCGGCATTCTCGCCGCCCATGTCGGTTTTCACCCAGCCCGGGTGCATGGCCAGCACGGCAAGGTCGGGGCGCTGCAGCTCGACCACGAAGCTGTTGATCATCGAATTGAGGGCGGCCTTGCTGGCCTTGTACAGGCAGATCTCACCGCCGTCGGGGATGGTCACGCTACCCAGGATCGAGCTCATGAACGCCAGCACGCCGCTGTCTTTGCGGATGAGTTCGGCCAGGCGCCGGGCCACGCGGATCGGCGCCACGGCGTTGGTCATGAACAGCTCGCCAATCTGCTGTACCTGCACGCTTTCCAGGTCCTGCGGCAGCGGGCCCATCACGCCGGCGTTGACGAACACCAGGTCGAACACTTCACCCTGCAGGCGCTGCTTGAGCCCGTCGAGCTGGGCGGTGTCGTTCATCTCCAGGCGCTCGATACGCGCACCGGGCACGTCGCCGAGCGCACCTGGGTTCTGCGGGTCGCGCACGGTGGCGACGACGTTCCAGCCGTCTTCACGCAGGCGTTGCACCAGCCCCAGGCCAAGGCCTCGGGAGGCGCCGATGATCAGGGCGTTCTTGTTTGCGGTCATTGCGATACTCCATATCAAAGGCGGGGCGAGCGCTGTTGTGCATAGTTTCGCTCGCCGCGCGACAACGGGGTGATTGCCCTCCACCGGGAAAGGCCTGGGTGACGAGCATAAACCAGGTGCCTGGCGCTCGCCTTGTGGAGACTGATCAAAAAACGATCGATTGCCTGGAAAGCCTGTGGGGGCTGGGCCTGGCGCTGTAGTTCACGGGTTATCCACAAGCCGCTCCACAGTAATTGTGTGCAAGCGCAGCGGGCCTGAAAATGGTGGTTTGGGGGCGGGTTTACATTGAAAGCTGGGGATAACTCATAGTCTTTCAGTCACTTGTGCCAGTGTCACACAAATGTGATCAAAATATGCTCAATGCTTCGCAGGCCTTGTCGCATAAGGCCTGTATAAGCTTGCCCCAAGCTTATCCACAGGCAGGCCCACAGCAGTTGTGGGCAATGTTCACTCTCTTTCCAGCAGAATGCGACCGCGGCTCAGGTCGGCGAGTTGCTGCTGCAGTGACGCGAGGTGGATCTCACCCAGGGCGATGCGCAGGTCGACGCCGTTAGCGGTGAACTGCTCATCCAGCACCACGCCGTCCACCTCAGCCAGGCGCAGCTTGAGCAGCGCCAGTTCGCTGAAGGTGCAACTGCAACTGAACGCGCTGCGCTGCACCAGCACACGCTTGGGTGCCTGCTGCAGGCATTTGTTGGCGCCGCCGCCGTAGGCCCGGGCCAGTCCACCGGTGCCCAGCTGGATGCCGCCGTACCAGCGGATCACCAACACCACCACCTGGTCGCAGTCCTGGGCTTCGATGGCGGCGAGGATCGGTCGCCCGGCCGTGCCGCCCGGTTCGCCGTCATCGCTGCTGCGGTACTGGGCGCCGAGCTTCCAGGCCCAGCAGTTGTGGGTGGCCGCCAGGTCGCTGTGGCGTTCGATGAAGGCCATGGCCTCGGCGGGGCTGTCGATCGGGCCGGCGAGGGTGATGAAGCGGCTCTTGCGGATTTCTTCGCGCCATTCGCAGAGCTCGAGCAGGGTAGAAGGCATAAGTCCGGGTCAGGCAGGCGTGCTGATGCCGCAGCCTTTGAGAATGATGTGGATAAGATTGTTGCTGGCGTCTTCCATGTCCTGTTTGGTCAGGCGGCTGCGGCCGGTGACCTGGCAGATCTGGGTGGCGAAGTCGGCGTAGTGCTGGGTGCTGCCCCAGAGCAGGAAGATCAGGTGCACCGGATCTACCTGGTCCATCTTGCCGGCGTCCATCCAGGCCTGGAACACCGCGGCGCGGCCACGGAACCATTCGCGGTAGTCGGCGCTGAAGTACTCGCTCAGGCACTCGCCGCCGCTGATCACTTCCATGGCGAAGATCCGCGAGGCCTGCGGGTTGCGCCGGGAGAACTCCATCTTGGTGCGGATGTACTGGCTGAGCGCCTCGGCCGGGTCGTCCTCCACGCTCAGGGCGTTGAAGGTGCTGTCCCACAGTTCGATGATGTTGCTCAGCACCGCGATATACAGGCCCAGCTTGTTGGTGAAGTAATAATGCAGGTTGGCCTTGGGCAGCCCGGCCTTGAGCGCGATGGTGTTCATGCTCGTGCCCTTGTAGCCGTGGCGGGCGAACTCGTCCTCGGCGGCCTGGATGATGGCCTGTTCGTTTTTCTGGCGGATGCGGCCGGCGGGCTTGCCCGAGGTGGGGGAGCGATGCGCAGGGACTTCTAGGGTCATGGACGATTCCGGGCGGGTCGTTACGGATGTCCGACAGATTACCTGCCTGTGGCGAAGTGACAAGCATTAGCGTCAGGGACAGGCATCAGCGTGTCGCAGCCAGGCTCTCGAGGAAGCTTTCCAGCACCAGGTTCGGCCGCCGGCCCTTGCGCGTCACCCAGCTCAGGCCCAGGTCATAGAAACGCTGGGCAGGTTTCAGCGCGCGCAGGCGCCCCTGCTGCACCCAGAAGCTGGCGTAGTGGTCGGGCAGGTAGCCGATGTAGCGGCCCGTCAGGATCAGGAAGGCCATGCCTTCGCGGTCCGAGGCGCTGGCGGTGCAGTGCAGGGCCTGGTAGTGCGCCTGGATGTCGGCGGGCAGGCGGAAGGTCGGAGCGATCGCGTCCTGGGCGTTGAGGCGATCATCATCGATCTGCAGGTCGTCGGCGTAGAACAGCGGGTGGCCGACCGCGCAGTAGAGCAGCGAGCGTTCACTGTACAGCGGTTGGTATTCAAGTCCCGACAGCGGGCTGGTCTGCGGTACCACGCCCACATGCAGGCTGCCGTCGAGCACGCCCTGCTCGACCTGGCTGGGGGCGATCATACGGATCTGGATGCGCACATCGGGGCCGCGGTCCTTGAGTTCGGCCAGGGCGTGGGTGATGCGCATGTGCGGCAGGGTGACCAGGTTGTCGGTGAGGCCGATGTTCAGCTCACCGCGCAGGTGCTGGTGCAGGCCATTGACCTCGGTGCGGAACGACTCCAGGGCGCTGAGCAGTTGCAGCGCCGAGTGGTAGACCTCGCGCCCCTCCTCGGTCAGCGAAAAACCCGCCCGGCCGCGTTGGCACAGGCGCAGGCCCAGGCGTTGCTCGAGGTCGTTCATCTGCTGGCTGATGGCCGAGCGGCCGATGCCCAGGACGTTTTCCGCCGCTGAAAAGCCGCCGCACTCGACCACGCTGCGGTAGATCTTCAATAGGCGAATGTCAAAATCGCTGACCTGGGCGAGGGGATCGGGGCGTCGGCTCATTAGTTTAGTTATCCGCTGACTGAAGGTTAGAAAAGCTGGGTTTTTCGAACTTTATCGCCGTGACAACTTAGCTGCAACAACACCCATCGTTGCCTAATCGTCTTTCGAGGAACCGCCCGATGAACATGCCCGAATCCGCTCAAGCCGGTCTGGCCAGCCAGCTCAAGCTGGACGCTCACTGGATGCCCTACACCGCCAACCGCAACTTCCAGCGCGACCCGCGGCTAATCGTGGCGGCCGAAGGCAACTACCTGGTCGACGACAAGGGCCGCAAGGTGTTCGACGCCCTTTCGGGCCTGTGGACCTGCGGCGCCGGGCATACCCGCAAGGAGATCAGCGAGGCGGTGGCTCGCCAGGTCGCCACCCTCGACTACTCGCCGGCGTTCCAGTTCGGCCATCCGCTGTCGTTCCAGCTGGCCGAGAAGATCGCCAACCTGGTGCCGGGCGACCTGAACCACGTGTTCTTCACCAACTCCGGCTCCGAGTGCGCCGACACCGCGCTGAAAATGGTGCGTGCCTACTGGCGCCTGAAAGGCCAGGCCACCAAGACCAAGATCATCGGCCGTGCCCGTGGCTATCACGGGGTCAACATCGCCGGCACCAGCCTGGGTGGCGTCAACGGCAACCGCAAGCTGTTCGGTCAGTTGCTGGACGTCGACCACCTGCCTCACACCGTGCTGCCGGCCAACGTGTTCAGCAAGGGCATGCCGGAAGAGGGCGGTATCGCCCTGGCCGACGAGATGCTCAAGCTGATCGAGCTGCATGACGCCTCGAACATCGCCGCGGTGATCGTCGAGCCGCTGGCTGGTTCCGCCGGTGTGCTGCCGCCGCCGAAGGGCTACCTCAAGCGCCTGCGCGAGATCTGCAGCCAGCACAACATCCTGCTGATCTTCGATGAAGTGATCACCGGCTTCGGCCGCATGGGCGCCATGACCGGTGCTGAAGCCTTCGGCGTGACCCCGGACCTGATGTGCATCGCCAAGCAGGTCACCAACGGCGCCATCCCGATGGGCGCGGTGATCGCCACCGGCGAGATCTACCAGACCTTCATGAACCAGCCGACCCCTGAGTACGCGGTGGAATTCCCCCACGGCTACACCTATTCGGCGCACCCGGTCGCCTGCGCCGCCGGCCTCGCCGCGCTGGACCTGCTGCAGAAGGAAAACCTGGTGCAGTCCGCCGCCGAGCTGGCGCCGCACTTCGAGAAGCTGCTGCACGGCGTCAAGGGCACCAAGAACGTCGTCGACATCCGCAACTACGGCCTGGCCGGCGCGATCCAGATCGCCGCGCGCGATGGCGATGCCATCGTTCGTCCGTACGAGGCGGCCATGAAGCTATGGCAAGCCGGCTTCTATGTACGCTTCGGTGGCGACACCCTGCAATTTGGGCCGACCTTCAACACCCAGCCACAAGAGCTGGACCGTCTGTTCGACGCCGTGGGCGAAGCCCTGAACAAGGTCGACTGATTTTTCCGATTTTGACGTCGGGCGTGTGAGTACCACGCGCCTGTCTCTACCTTCTTTATCTGGAGTTATGCATGAGCATTGTTCAGCACCTGATCCACGGCGAGCTGGTCAGCAAGGGCGAGCGCACCGCCGATGTCTTCAACCCGTCGACCGGCCAGGCCGTGCGCAAGGTCGAGCTGGCCAGCCGCGCCACCATCCAGCAGGCCATCGATTCGGCCAAGGCCGCCTTTCCGGCCTGGCGCAATACCCCGCCAGCCAAGCGCGCCCAGGTGATGTTCCGCTTCAAGCAACTGCTTGAGCAGAACGAAGCGAAAATCTCGCAGATGATCAGCGAGGAACACGGCAAGACCGTGGAGGACGCTGCGGGCGAACTCAAGCGTGGCATCGAGAACGTCGAGTTCGCCTGCGCCGCCCCGGAGCTGCTCAAGGGTGAGTACAGCCGCAACGTCGGCCCGAACATCGACGCCTGGTCCGATTTCCAGCCGCTGGGCATCGTCGCCGGTATCACCCCGTTCAACTTCCCGGCCATGGTGCCGCTGTGGATGTACCCGCTGGCCATCGCCTGCGGCAACGCATTCATTCTCAAACCGTCCGAGCGTGATCCCAGCTCGACCCTCTATATCGCCCAGTTGCTGCTGGAGGCCGGCCTGCCGAAGGGCATCCTCAACGTGGTGCATGGCGACAAGGAAGCGGTCGACGCGCTGATCGAGGCGCCAGAGGTCAAGGCCCTGAGCTTCGTCGGCTCGACCCCGATCGCCGAATACATCTATGCCGAAGGCACCAAGCGCGGCAAGCGCGTGCAGGCATTGGGCGGCGCGAAGAACCACGCGGTGTTGATGCCTGATGCCGACCTGGACAACGCGGTCAGCGCGCTGATGGGCGCCGCCTATGGTTCTTGCGGCGAGCGCTGCATGGCCATTTCGGTGGCGGTGTGTGTCGGCGACCAGGTGGCCGATGCGCTGATTGCCAAGCTGGAGCCGCAGATCAAGGCGCTGAAGATCGGTGCCGGTACGTCCTGCGGCCTGGACATGGGCCCGCTGGTGACTGCCGCTGCCCGTGACAAGGTGGTGGGTTACATTGACGACGGCGTTGCCGCTGGCGCCAAGCTGGTGGTCGATGGGCGCGGTTTCCGTGTGCCCGGTAATGAAGATGGCTATTTCGTTGGTGGCACCTTGTTCGACAAGGTCACCCCCGAAATGCGCATCTATAAGGAAGAGATTTTCGGGCCGGTGCTATGCGTGGTGCGGGTGAACAGCCTGGAGCAGGCCATGCAGTTGATCAACGAGCATGAGTACGGCAACGGTACCTGCATCTTCACCCGTGACGGTGAGGCGGCGCGGCTGTTCTGCGACGAGATCGAAGTGGGCATGGTTGGCGTCAACGTGCCGCTGCCGGTGCCGGTGGCGTATCACAGTTTCGGTGGCTGGAAGCGTTCGCTGTTTGGTGACCTGCATGCGTACGGGCCGGACGGTGTGCGTTTCTATACCCGTCGCAAGGCGATCACCCAGCGTTGGCCGCAGCGGGCCAGTCATGAGGCGTCGCAGTTTGCCTTCCCTAGCTTGTAAGGCGCAGGGATGAAAGCGGGGCGGCCGAGAGGCCGCCCCGCTTTGTTTTGAGGTTTTGCTTGATATAACTGAAATAAAGGTTGACGGAGTTTCAGATCCCCTTATAATGCGCCCCACTTCCGACGTAGTCGAAACGCAAAACCTCTTGTTAATCAATAAGTTGAGTGTTTCAGGTAGTATCGGAAGTGCTTCGGTCATCTGATCGGCAGCGGTGAAAAAGGCAGTTGACAGCAGGTTGTAACGCTGTATGATTCGCCTCCCGCTACGAGAGATCGCAGTGAGT